>JBFYQC010000231.1:0-2797 GCA_041302975.1 Bacteroidota bacterium | reverse complement strand
TGCGCCTTTAATGCACAATTAAAAACTAACAAAAACAATATGGCTATTACAAAATGTTTCAAAGGGATAAAAATAAACAATATAATTCTAAATATATTATTAATAACTGCACTCATTCTTATTTAAGTATAGTATCTGTATCTTTGCCGCAATGAGCAAATCAGTAGCATTTTATACATTAGGTTGTAAGTTAAACTTTTCCGAAACTTCGACCATTGGCAGGCAACTAACAAATGAGGGTTTTAACAAAGTACCTTTTGAAAACGGTGCAGATGTTTATGTAATCAATACATGTTCGGTTACTGACAATGCCGATAAAAAATGTAAGAAAATTGTAAATGAGGCATTACGTCATAATCCTAATGCGTTTGTAGCCATTATAGGATGTTATGCTCAGTTAAAACCTAAAGAAATTGCACGCATACCGGGTGTAGATTTGGTATTGGGTGCTGCAGAAAAATTTAACATCAACGACTACCTAACCAATACCACCAAAAAAGAAATTGCCGAAATTAAAGACGGTAAGATTAAAGAGGTTTTAGACTACCACAGCTCCTACTCCATTGGCGACCGCACACGTACCTTTTTAAAAGTACAAGATGGTTGCGATTATTTTTGTTCATTTTGTACAATTCCGTTGGCACGCGGTGCAAGCCGCAGTGATACCATTGCCAATGTGGTTAAACAAGCAGAAGAAATTGTAGCAAGTGGCATCAAAGAAATTGTATTAACAGGTGTAAACACTGGAGATTTCGGGGCCAATACAGGTGAAAATTTTTATCAATTATTACAAGCTTTAGAAAAAGTTGAAGGTTTAAAACGTTTACGTGTGTCTTCTATTGAACCCAATTTACTAACGGATGAAATTATTGAATTGGCTGCTAAATCGAGTGTAATTGTTCCGCATTTTCACATACCACTGCAAAGTGGCAGTGATGAAATTTTGAAAAGCATGCGTAGAAAATACCTCACCGATTTGTATACCAGCAGGGTACAAAAAATAAAATCGCTAATGCCGCATTGTTGTATTGGGGTTGATGTGATTGTGGGTTACCCGGGCGAAACAGAAGAGCACTTTTTAGAGACTTACAACTACTTAAACCAACTTGATATTTCGTACTTGCACGTGTTTACTTACAGTGAACGTGTAAATACAACAGCCAATAAATTACCCGGCAAAGTATACCCGCATGTGCGTGCCGATAGAAGCAAAATGTTGCACATATTAAGCGATAAAAAACGTAGGTATTTTTACGAGCAACACATTGGCAAAACCTACCCGGTGCTATGGGAAGCCGAAAATGATGCCAATGTAATGTATGGTTTTACCAGCAACTACATAAAGGTAAAAACCACTTACGACCCGATGTTGGTGAACGAAATTATAAATGTAGAAATTACCGGTATTGATGCTGATATGGTAGCTACTTGTAAGTTAGAGTTTGGGGTGATGGCATAAAAACTTACTAAATTAATTGGCTGTCCTAAAAAAATTAAACAAAATTAGAACAGCCAATTAAAACACTTCATTGTATTAAAACCCTAATACCTTCATCATTTGTTCCGCGTTTTGCTCTTGGGCAAACACCTTAACGTCCATTGTTCCGTCTTCTTTCCTATCTATAATCAAGTGTTTTGGAGCAGGTATCAAACAATGTTGTATACCTCCGTAACCACCTAAACTTTCTTGATATGCTCCGGTATGGAAAAAGCCCATGTAAAGCGGTTCATCTTTTTGCAACTTAGGCATAAACACCTGGTTGGTGTGGGTATCGCTGTTGTAAAAATCCTGACTATCGCAAGTTAAACCACCTAAGTTAATACGTTTAAACTCTTCACTCCATTGGTTAATGGCCAACAAAATAAACTTTTGTCCTATGCCCCAAGTATCCGGCAAAGTGGTAATAAACGAGCTGTCTATCATGTACCACGACTCCTTGTCATTTTGTTGTTTCTCGCCAATAATGCTATAAATGGCACCACCACTTTCACCTACGGTAAACGAACCAAACTCAGTAATAATGTGTGGTGCAGTTATGCCACGGCTATCGCAAATGGTTTTAATGTAATACACAATTTGGTCTATCATATACGGGTAATCATGCTCCACACCTAATGAGGTATAAATAGGCATACCACCGCCAATATCAAGTGTATCTAGATCGGAACAAAGCTCTTTTAAATCGCAGTATACATTAACCAAACGAGTAAGCTCACTCCAGTAATACGTGGTATCTTTTATACCGCTGTTTACAAAAAAGTGAAGCATTTTAAGTTTAAACTTTGGGTTGTCTTTTATTTTGGATAAGTACAAATCATTTACCAACTTATGGCTTGTACCTAAACGTGAAGTGTACACCAAATAACCCGGTTCTTCTTCGGTGGCAATTCTAATACCCAAGTTCATGGGTACTTCAGCATATTTATCAATCAATTCAAACTCGGCAGGATTATCTAACACACATACCAAATTTTGGAAACCATTTTTGGCAAATGCAGCCATCTTTTTGGCGTAATCATCGGTTTTATATCCATTGCAAACAATAAACTTATCCTTTGCAAATTTTCCATCTGCATGTAGCTTATCCAAAAGGTCTAAATCAAATGCCGATGATGTTTCAATATCAGCACCATTTTTAAGCACCTCATCAATTATAAAACTAAAGTGCGAACTTTTGGTACAGTAACAATAATTGTATGTTCCGGGGTAATTGTATTTGGTAATGGCTTGGTTAAATAAAGATCGGGATTTATTTATTTGCGACCCAATTTTGGGTAAATAGGTAAATTTAAAGGG
>JBFYQC010000230.1:0-7682 GCA_041302975.1 Bacteroidota bacterium | reverse complement strand
ATGACATCTAATGCAACACCTTGTTTGGTTAACGCACAAAGCACCAGTAATGGCGTTACGTTAACAAACTCTACAGTTAATCCTTCTGTAACTATTACTTCAAATACAGGTAATACAATTTGTAGTAGCAGTAATATAATTTTTACAGCAACACCAAATAATGGTGGGTCATCACCTAATTATCAATGGTACAGGAATGGTGCAAACGTTGGTACAAATTCAGCTACTTTCTCTACAACACAGCTTAATAACAATGATACGATTAAGGTATTATTAACTTCTAATGCAAGTTGTTTATCAACACCAACTGCAATAAGTAATTCATTAGTAATTACAGTTAATAATACTCCTTCAATTGCAACTCAACCTGTATTACAACGTATCGTTTCAGGCAATACCGTTCAATTTAGTGTGTTGGCTAATAATGTTGTAAGCTACCAATGGCAAACTGCTCCTCAAACAGGTACATTTATTAATGTACCAAACGGCAGTGTTTACACTGGCGGAAATACTGCAACATTGTTAATAGGTAATACCAATGGTTTAAATAACCAACGTTACCGTGTGGTTTTAACAAACGTGTGTGGTAATACCAATTCTGATTCGGTGACATTATTTATTAATAGTAAACCAAACGCACAAAACGATTCGTTAAATGTTGCTCAGGGAAAACAAGACTCCGTTATTGTTTTAAACAACGATACGGATGCCGATGGTGTTTTATCAAACCCTACAATTATTACTACACCTCTTCATGGTACAAGCACCGTTACTTCATCAGGTAAAATCACTTACCAACCTTCAGTAGGTTATTATGGATATGATACATTAAGTTATCGTATTTGTGACAATGGAAATCCGATTGCATGTGATACTGCTTTTGTCTTTATAAAAATTAACGCAGCGCCAATTGTAAATAACGATACCATTTCGGTTAATGAAGATGATTCAGTAATAATTAATGTAAGGTTAAACGATAACGACCCAGATGGTACGCTGAGTAATCCGGTAATAAGTGTTCAACCAAATAATGGAACTGTAGTTGTTAACCCTAATGGTACTATAACATTTAGACCGAATCCAAATTTTTATGGATTAGATTCATTTATGTACCGCGTTTGTGATAATGGCATGCCGGTAATATGCGATAGCGCGTGGGTTCGTTTAAATATCAATTCTATAAATGACGCACCAAATGCAATTAATGACACAGCATACACCGGAGAAAGTACACCTGTTGTTATTAATGTAAGGAGCAACGACACAGATATTGATGGTACATTAAGTAATCCTACAGTCATTACGCAACCAATAAATGGAACAGTAACAGTTAATGCAAACGGTACAGTAACATACACCCCTAATGCCTTATACAACGGTGTAGATTCATTCATGTATCGTGTGTGTGACAACGGTATGCCAGTTTTATGTGATAGTGCATGGGTTCGTTTAAATATTAACTCAGTAAACGATGGTCCTGATGCTTTAGATGATACATTAACATTTAATGAAGATGATTCAATTACTGTTGATTTAAGACTGAATGATACAGATATTGATGGAACATTAAATAATCCTGTAATACTTACGCAACCAATAAACGGTTCAGTAACGGTAAATGCCAATGGCACTATAACCTTTGTACCAAACCCAAATTACCATGGATTAGATTCATTCATGTATCGTGTGTGCGACAATGGTATGCCAGTTTTATGTGATAGCGCATGGGTTCGTTTAAATATTAACTCAGTAAACGATGGTCCTGATGCGGTAGATGATACATTAAGATTAAATGAGGATGACTCGATAACAGTTGACCTTCGTTTAAATGACAATGAAGTTGACGGAGTATTAAACAATCCAACAATAAGAACTCAACCAAACAATGGAACAGTAGTGGTTAATCCGAACGGAACTGTTACTTACATGCCAAATCCAAATTACCACGGAAAGGATTCATTTATGTATCAAGTATGTGATAATGGTGTACCAGTGATTTGTGATAGTGCTTGGGTAAGATTAGATATAGATGCAATAAATGACGGACCTGATGCTGTTGATGATAATTTAATTGTAGATGAAGATGGATCAGTAACAAGCGATATACGTCTAAATGATTCTGATATTGATGGTATTCTAAGTAATCCGTTAGTAGTTGTTACTCCACAAAATGGAACAGTTGTAGTAAATGCAAATGGTACAATAACTTACACTCCAAATTTAAATTATAATGGATTAGATTCATTCATGTACCGTGTGTGTGATAATGGCATTCCAATATTATGCGATAGTGCATGGGTTATCATTAATGTTAATCCAATTAATGATGGTCCTATATTGTTAAATGATACTGCATCAACCAATAAAAATACTGCTGTTGTAGTTAATGTTTTGGTAAACGATCAACATGCAGATAATGATGGGGTATTGAACAATCCAACTATAGATGTTAATCCTGTAAACGGAAGCGTGGTGATTAATGCAAATGGAACTGTAACATACACTCCAGGATTAAATTTTGTAGGTATTGATTCATTCCAATATAAAGTGTGTGACAGTGGTTCACCAATAATATGTGGTAATGCCTGGGTTACAATAACTGTTAAACAAGTTAACGATAACAACAACCCAATTGCAGTTAATGATACTATTGAGGTTAAACAAGGAACATCGGTATTGTTTAATGTAACACTTAATGATAGTGACGATAAGGGATTGGGTATGCCAGAGGTAATAGTTTCCCCTAAATTTGGCACTTTACTTTTAAGAGCTGATACTACTTACATATATACTCCTAACGAAGGTTATTATGGCCCCGATGAGTTCACCTACCGAATAGGTGATATTGGAACTCCAACATTATTTGATAGCGCTATAGTAGTTATTAAAGTACTTGAAAATACACTTAAAATACCGGGTGGTTTTTCTCCAGATGGTGATGGTTTAAACGATTACTTTGTTATACCTGGAATTGAAAAATACCCTAACAATACCTTAAGAGTATTAAATAGATGGGGTGAAGAAGTATTTGTTAGACAACGTTATGCAAATGATTGGGGTGGTGAGCCTAATCTTGGATTAAGAATACAAGATGGAAAACTTCCGGGTGGTACTTACTTCTACATATTTGAAACCGGAACAGATGAAAAACCAATAACCGGAAGTATTTACATTAATAAATAACCGTCATGAAAAAATTAGGAATTACATTAATAATAACATTAAACGCACTTATTTTAAGTGCGCAACAAGATCCAATGTTCAGTCAATACTGGGTTAATTCTCAGGTAATAAATCCGGCACAAGCAGGTGCTGATGGCAGAACACTACTTAATGCAACCGGTCGTTTACAATGGGTAAATGTTAAGGGAGCACCTAAAACAAGTTCACTGGCCATAGGGGGTATGGCTGGTGAGCGCATAGGTTTGGGTCTATCATATATATATGATCAAATTGGTGTTTCAAGAACAAATACCGTTAACGCAGATATAAACTATCATTTAAAATTGCAGAGAAACTGGCGTTTAATAACAGGTTTAAGACTTATTGGATTAATAAATCAAATGAATTTCTCAGAAATTTCAACCACTATGCCAGGAGATCCTCTATTTATGGAGAATTTGAGCAGTGGTTTAAAACCAAATGCTGGATTTGGATTTTTATTAACCAACAAGTCGTTTTACATTGGTTATAGTCAACCAAGGGTTGTTAATTATGATTTTGGTGCAAAAAGTGTAATGGGAAACACGAAAATTATTTCACATCGATTCGCATACATGGGATACAACTTTGATGTAAATGATGAATTTAAGTTTCGCCCAAGTGTGTTGATGAAAGAGGTAACCAATGCTCCAGTGCAATTTGATGTGAATGCAGTGCTTGAAATGAAAAATAAAATAGTTACAGGCTTAAGTTATCGTTCTGGAGATGGTATAGGAGCGATGTTGGGAGTTATTAATATGGGACGATTTGATGCTTATTACTGCTATGATTACCCGTTGTCGGCTATCTCAATGCTTTCAAAGCAAACGCATCAAATTACAATAAGTTTAAATTTAACTAGTAAACCTAGCCGTATTAACTCACCTCGATATTTTAATTAATTGGTATGAAAAAGATTTTATTAGGATTTTTAGTGGTTATGTTCTGTTGTGTAATAAATGCACAGTCGCAAACAAAACTAAATAAACAGCTTTTCGAAAGGGATATGGTTGATGCAGAGTTAATACTTGCTAAACGCATTGATAAAGGAGATTCTACGGTTTTTGCTCAATATGCTTATGTATTGCAACGTTTAAATAAATCAAAAGAGGCATTTAAGAATTATAGTATTGCAGCCAATAAAGGAACATTAATAGAAAAGCAGCATTTGCTTGATTATGTGAGCTTATGTAAACAAAATAACTTGAACCAATCGGCATATAAGCCATTTATATTAAAGTTGCGTGAATTGGGATTTAGTTTAAGTGAAAATCAAACTGAAGAATCAATTAACAATTTAGCCGAAATCAGTAATTCGTGTGTTAATTCAAATGCTGATGAATTCGGATTAACAAGTTTAGATGGTATTAGGTTACTATCATCTAATCGACTTTCAACTGATGAGAATGTACAAAATGCGTTCATGCAAACATTTGCTATCAATAATAAATGTGATGTTGTTGTTAAAAACATAACACCTGAGTTGAGGCGATATCACACAGGTCCTGTGCATTCAACAGCAAACGGTAAATATATTTTTGTTACGGTAAGTCGCACCAAAAAAAATAAATCGGGAATTTACCAACTTGAAATTTTATGGTCGAAAAAGGTTGATGGTGGATATTCAGCATATACTTCATTGCCATTTTGCTCACCTGATTATTCTGTTCAACATGCATTTTTTGATGATGCATCAGGTATGCTATTTTTCTCTTCTGATATGAAAGGTGGTAGAGGAGGTTTTGATATTTATTATACTAAGCTTAATGATTCAGGTTGGGATGCACCAAAACCATTAACAACAGTAAACACATCTGCTGACGAAGTTTTTCCAACCATTAGCAATGGCGATTTGTTTTATAGCTCTACACCTGCAAATGGATTTGGAGGTTTAGATATTTTAATGTTGGTAAAAGGTTCGCAAACACCCGTTATTTTATCTGCTCCTATCAATTCTAGTTATGATGATTTTTATTTCCAACCTATCTCAAAAATAAACGGCACATTCACTTCCAATAGAGTAGGAGGAAAGGGGGGCGATGATATTTACGACTATGCTATTGACACAACACCTTATACGGTTTGTATTGAATTAAAAGACAGCACAACACAACTACCAAATAAGGATGTGGTAGTTAGCTATACTTTTGGCAATAAAACCTATACCTCAATTTCAGATGAAAAGGGATTGGTATGTTTTAATATTCCTGCAACCAGTAAGTTAATTGGTACAGACCTTTCCATTACATTAAAAAAGGGTGGGTATAATCCTTTATCTTTTCAAGTACCATTAACTTTTGATAAAAATCGCAAACTTGAAGTACTTAAACTAATGCCGGTAATTCCCGTAGTAGTTGCCAAGGCTAAGATTAAAGTAGGTCAAGATTTGGGTAAACTACTAAACTTAAATCCAATTTATTTTGATTTAGGTAAATGGGATGTAAGATCCGATGCATCAATTGAGCTAGACAAAATTGTATCAGCTATGAATGAATTTCCAACTTTAGTTATTGAGTTAGGTTCACATACTGATTCCCGCTCAAGTGCTAAGTTTAATCAAACGTTATCTCAAAAACGTGCTGAATCATCAGGTCAATACATTTTATCAAAAGGCATAGCTCCTAACAGATTAACATGGAAAGGTTACGGTGAATCAAAATTATTAAATAAGTGTAAAGATGGCGTTAAATGTAGTGAAGACGACCACGCTAAGAACAGGAGAACAGAATTTAAAATCATTAAGATGTAGTAGGTAAAGTCTCTTGCATTGCATGTTTTTTCAATTCACTCCATGTAACATTATCTTCGAAGCCGACTTTCTTTTTAAGTCGGCTTCTTACATTATGTACGTATTGGCTCGATAACCCCATCAATGCGCTAATATCTTTAACCTTGTAATCTTCAATAGATAGGGCGAAAATTCGTTTTTCTGTTTTATTAAAGTCCATCAAACTAGGGAATAGCTTTTCGTACAACTCATTATTTTGATAAAGCTTATCTGCAATCTCTGGATGTTCAATATTTTCGAAGTGAGAGATTTTTGCCAATTCTCTTTTTATTGTGTAAAGTTCTTTAGCACTGTTGGTGCCTGATGAGGTAATGGTATTTCCTAACTCATTTGTTTTTATGATAATCGATTTAGATAACTCAACTATTCTATTGTTCAGTTGTTTTTCTTTCTGTAAATGTTTGTCTTTTTCTTGTATCTGGATTTTCTCAAGTGTTAACAATTGTAGCTCAGCCTGCTTTTTTTGTCCGTTAAGGAATATTAATATAATAAGTGTAACTAAAAATAAAGTAGAAATTGAACCAAGTAAAATTAGAATTTGATTCTCTTTTGTTTTGGTAGTTAATTTCATACTTAACTCATTTTGTTCACTTAATAATCGTTCAAATTTAATTTGATGATCGATATCACTAACTCTTAACGAATCATTTACTGCTAAATAATCGTTACGATTACTGTATGCCGTCAAGTAATTTTTGTTCGCTAATTCAGGTTTGTTTTCGTTCTGATAAATTAATCCAAGTAGCATATGTGCCGAATATTTTAGTAATTTATCATTCGACTCAATAATTTTATGTTTATCAATTAACGATGTAATGTATGGAACTTTAAAAATATCTATTTGTTGGATTTCATCAATTGTTAACGTTTCAATTATTGAAGGAATAATTTCATTGAAATAATCTTCAAAAAAAGTTTTGTTATCCTTAAAATAATCTGCACATGCTCTTATACCTTCATCGTGATGTATTTGATGCCATTTGTTTGTAAATAATGCTGCTTTAAAGTCTGGGCTATAATCATTAATGTGTAAATTAGTTAGTATTTTACGACTTTTTTCCCATTGTTTTTGAACTTGGTACAATGCAATTCTATTGCATTGTAAATGCTGGTTAACATAACTATTTCCATCTAATGCAATGTCTAATTTATGTGTACTCCATATACGCTCAGCTTCTTGATAATCTTTATTTGAAATTAAGATAGAAATTATGTTGGCGTATAATAATGTATCGGTATTTGCAAAGCCATTTGTTTTTATCGATGCAGATTTCATGAAGTAATAACCCGCTAACCCAAGTAAATTTTTATTAAAAGCAATTGTACCTAAGTTCATCGAAAATGTTTTTAACATAGCACTATCTCCTTTTTCTAATGCATGTTCAAACCCAAGTTTAGTGTATTTTTCTCCCGAGTCTAATTGCTCCGATTGGAAATAACTTGCGCAGATATTTTGATATGTATTTGATAAGTTGATACTATCTAAATTTCTTTCTACTATTTCTATTGCTTTTTTACCATGATTAACGGATTCTTCATATTGTTTTTCTTGTGAATAAACGAAACATTTTAAAGAATTAACATAGTATTGAGCTAATTGATTTTCTTGTTCAAGGGCCTTTTCGTTCATTTCGTTTAAAAATGTATAGGCCAGTTCTTTTTTATTGTTCTGATGTAAGCTAGAAATGTGATT
>JBFYQC010000229.1:0-4950 GCA_041302975.1 Bacteroidota bacterium | reverse complement strand
TTACAGTTAATATCCAAATGAAGAAACAACTCAACCAACTTTTAAAGACTTTATCATTGGTCTTTATTTTATCGTCAGCTGCATTTGCCCAACCATTGCAAAAAGGATTGTTGTGGGAAATTACAGGTAAAGGCTTATCGAAACCATCTTATTTATATGGTACAATGCACGTAAGTAGCAAATTGGCTTTTAATTTAAGCGATTCGTTTTTTATGGCCATTAAAAACTGCGATCGTGTGGCATTAGAAAGCTCACCTGAAAATTGGCTAGAGGAGTTTTTAAGTACCGAGTTTATGAGTTATTCGATGCGCAGCCAAAGCAGCGAAGCACGTGGAAACGACAACCCTGTTACCATCAATGATTTTACTTGGTTTAAAGAGTTTTATGCAAAAGGGTATATTAAAGAGGCTTTAGCCCGCGACCCTGATGTGTTAAATCAATTGATGTTTAGACACACCAGCAGTAAACAAGATTTTGAAGAGGACACTTATCTCGATTTATATATTTTTCAAACTGCAAGCAGGTTAAAAAAGTCGGTTGTTTCTGTTGAAGATTTGGACGAAAGTTTAAAATTGGTGATGCAAGCATATACAGATATGTATCCAGAAGATAAGGAGCGTAAATTTAATAAAGATTTTGACCGTTTGTTAGAAGATTACTACCGCCAAGCTGATTTGCATAAGTTGGATTCGTTGATGCAAAAACAAGGTTACAGCGAAACATATTTTGAGCGTATGCTTTATGTGCGTAATAAAAACATGGTGCAACGTATGGATTCGTTTATGCGTTTAGGTCCTTTATTTACCGGTGTAGGTGCTGCGCATTTACCAGGCGAAAAAGGTGTGATTAGTTTACTTCGACAAATGGGGTATAATGTTCGTGCTGTAAATTTAGGCGAACGTAATGCTTCTTTACGCGGCAAGTTAGATAAAATTGAAGTGCCTATTACATATCAAAAGTATACTTCTACGGATGGTAGATTTAGTGTAGATGTACCGGGGAAATTGTTGGTAATGCCTGATAACAGTGTAAGTCAGCAATATCTAAGAACAGATATGATGAATGGCTCATTTTATTCGGTGAACCGTATTAGAACCTTTGCTCCGTTTATTAATTTTACCGAAGAAGAATTTAAAAAGAGTGTTGATAGTTTACTATACGAGTACATTCCGGGTGATATACAAAGTTTTAAACCCATTACTGTTAGCGGTTACCAAGCGTATGATATTACCAATAAAACCAAACGTGGCAATTTACAACGTTACCGCATTGTGTTTACGCCATTTGAGTTGTTTGTATTTAAAGCAGGTGGAAATGGTGCTTATGTAAAAAAGAATGCCGTACAGTTTTTTAACTCTATAATTATTAATACTCCGGCTAGTGCAACAGCACCTTTTAGCAGTACTAAAGAAGGGTTTGCGATAAACTTACCTGTTACACCTTTGGCCAATTTCGAAAATTCTACCTTAACCAATTATACACCTAACTCGCATATCTTTCAAGCAGTTGATGGTGATGGTATCAAATACTTTTTATTAAACCAGGTAGCCATTAATACCACGTATTTAGAAGAAGATAGTGTAGAAATAAACTTAATTGAGCGCGGTTATTTAGAAGGTACCGGATTGCGTTTGTTAAGCCGTAACTACACTACTTTAGGTGGATACCCAATATTATCATGTACATATAAACATCCTGAAAAAGAAACCCGTGTTGCAGCTATTTATGTTTTAAGAGGCAGTCATGTCTACGCATTTTCTGCATGGTGCAACAACGATGAGCTATTGAAAAAAGCAGTTGATGTGCTTAAAACATTTAAGTTGGTTGATATCATTTCTGCGGCTGGAAAACCACGCATTGATACGGTACATAAATTTACAGTGGTATCACCAATTCCAGTTCCTCCGGATGTAAATGGGTACAATTTTTCGTTTAAAAAACGTGATGAAAAAAGCAACCATACAGGACAAAGCGAGTACATTAATTATTTTGATGCTGAAACTGGAGAGCGTGTAGAATTGCGCTGGCAGCGTTTGCATAAATACTTTATGAGTAAAGATACCGCTAAATTCTGGAAAAATGAATTGGAGGAAATGAATCCTCGCAATGATTATATTCAGAAAGTAACTTACTACAATAAAGATGGAGCAGTATGTGCTGATGTATTGTTTACAGATACCAACACTAGCCGCATCATGATGTCGAAAGTAATGATTAAAGGCCGATACATTTATACTTATTGGCACATACCGATACCATTACCAGAGGTAATAACTTTGTACGCGAGTTTTTTGCCACTTTTCAATCAACAGACACATCAAAATTAGCACAACCATTTGTAGATAAAACGCAAATATTATTGAGCGACTTATTAAGCGATGACAGTACAACATATGCCCAGGCGCGCGATTTAGTTGGCCGTACGCAGTTTCAAGGTAAAAGCTACAAGCCCATTGCCGAAACCTTGGGTAAACTTAAAGATGATAAGTATAAAAAAGACATGCGAATTGAGTTGGTTACCGAAATTGGTTTCAGAAAAGATGAAACAGCCATTCCGTACTTAACCAAAGAATACAAAAGTGCTGGTGATGACTACGATTATCAAGTATCTATTTTGCGCGCATTGGCTTCTATTAATAGCAATAACTCTTATAAAGTGTGCAAAGATTTATTAATTGCCGAACCACCTTTTGCAAGCGATAATTCTTTATACAGCCGCTTGTTTGATTATATTGAATCAGGAGATTCACTCTGGAACAGAAAGCAGTTTATGCCTGATGTATTAAAGTTGGGTGAAAACGAAGAGTACAAAATATATGTTCACCGCATGTTGGCCGATGCCATTGACAGCAATAAGGTAGCAGCTTTAGCTTACCAACCTTATGTAAATGGGGTAATTAATGATGCTAAAAAAATATTAAAACAAGAGTTAACTGAAGACGAAAAAGAGAGTTACGGTAGAAACTACGATATTGAAATGTACAACCGTATTTTGGTTAAACATTTTGATAACGCACAAGTAAAAGAGTATTTTACCAAACAACTTAAAGCTAAAAATTACCATGTAAAAGGGTATGCCGTAGCCATTATGTTGGCCAATAAAAAACCTGTACATGATACCGTAGTTTACAACCTTAGCAATAACCTCGATTCGCGTTTAAGTTTTTATTTTGCGCTTAAAAACAATAAGCAATTAGATAAGATGCCTAAGGAGTTTACCAACCAAGAGGCTTTGGTGTATTGCTACGCGCGCAACATGGTTAAACCAAGTTATGGTGATAACAAGTTGGATACGATTATATTGATAGATAAAACACCAACTTATTTCAAATCAACTTCAGGCAATATGTATTTCTTTAAATATAAATTAAAGAAAAGTGATGATTGGAAAACGTATACTGTAGGTATGCAAATTGCAGATACCACTAAATATGAATTTGTGTATTTTATGAATGGAAAAAGCAAAGAAGACTTTGATGAAAAACTAACTATTCAAGAGCAATTTTCTAAAGCGATAGAAGCCAGAAAGGAATCGGTTCGTAGTAGTAAGTACGGTAACAATAGTTACGATTACGATGAAGAAGAGTATTTGGACTAATTATTAATTGCAACCTAAAATATAACATACGCCCTACATGTATAGACTCTTAATAATAAGCATGTTCATTAGTAATTTTGGAAATACTGTATTTGCGCAGCAAACAGTGTCCAAAATTGCTTTTGGGTCGTGTGCCAACCAATCCAATAATTTACCCATTTTTAATGTGGTTGTTGACCATAAACCTGATTTGTTTGTGTTTTTGGGAGATAACGTATATGGTGATACCCATAACATGGATACACTTGCAGCCATATATAAACGTATGGGAAACAAACCTTCTTTTCAAAACCTAAAAAAAAATGTACCACTTGTAGCCACTTGGGACGACCACGATTATGGCCAGAATGATGCAGGTAGGTATTATCCCGAAAAAGAAAAATCGAAACAGATAATGCTCGATTTTTTTGATGAACCCAAAGAGTCGGAGCGGAGAATACGAGCAGGAGTTTACACCTCGTATATTTACGAAAAAGAAGGAAAAAAAATACAGTTAATTTTACTTGATTGCCGAACATTTAGGGATAACTTATTAAGGTTTGATAAAAAAAAGCACCGTAAAAACGGAAGACATAAGCATTACTATACGCCTTTTACTTCAACTGATTCAACATTACTTGGTGAAGCTCAATGGAAATGGCTTGAAGCAGAATTAATTAAACCTGCAGATGTAAGAATTATTGGAAGTGGCTCACAATTTGGTATTGAATACAATGGATATGAATCGTGGGCAAACTTCCCACACGAGCAAAAGCGCATGTTCGAATTGATAAAACAGACCAAAGCCAATGGTGTTCTTTTTATAAGCGGTGATGTACATTATGCTGAATTATCAAAGGTTAACTATCCGGGGTTGTATCCTATTTACGATGTAACTGCAAGTGGATTATCTTCAACATGGGATTTTGCCACACCCAATAAAAATAGAATTTGTGGTCCGGTTATGCAAAACCATTTCGGGTTAATTACCATTAATTGGGACTTACCCGATCCGCAAATTGAGTTGGAGATATGGGATGTTGAAAATAAGCGATGTATTTGTTACCAAGTGCCTTTAAGCCAACTTTCATTTTAGTAGTTAAATTCTTAAAATAGAGTATACTTGCACCTTATAAAACCCTAATCTTAAAATATGCGCAAAATGGGTATTGGTTATTCAATTGAATTGCTTTTGCTATTTCTGTTAATAACTATTGCTTTATAGTTGCCCGTATAGTTATGAATGCTAAACCTATTAAACGTAAATTTATAATATCCGAGCGGCTGTTATTATTTTTTGTGCTTGCAGCTTTTTTTGCATGCACAAACGGTAGTGGTTCAAAGCTACATCGTTTTGATAATGAATTTAAAAA
>JBFYQC010000228.1:0-6598 GCA_041302975.1 Bacteroidota bacterium | reverse complement strand
CCACGCCAAGCATAACAAGCACAACAACTTATTATGTAGATGCAACAGCAAACGGATGTACTACAGCAACAAGAACAGCAGTAGCGGCAACAGTAAATGCATTACCAACAGCCACAGCCACAGCAGCTACATCAACTACATTATGTACAGGAGGAAGTGTAGTAATAAATGCAAACACTGGTACAGGATTAACTTACCAATGGTTAAACAACAATGCACCAATTGCCACAGCAACTAATGCATCATACACAGCCACAGCAGCAGGTAACTACCGCGTATTGGTAACAAACAGCAATAGTTGTAGAGATACATCAACAACGGTAGCAGTAGTTGTAAATGCAATACCAACCATAACAGCAAACACACCAGCAAGCCGTTGCGGAACAGGCACAGTAGTATTAGCAGCAACAGCAAGTGCAGGTACAATTAATTGGTACAATAATGCAACAGGTGGCACAAGCTTAGGCAATGGCACATCATTTACTACACCAAGCATAACAAGCACAACAACTTATTATGTAGATGCAACAGCAAACGGATGTACTACAGCAACAAGAACTGCGGTAATAGCAACAGTAAATCCTAACTTAACAGCATCAGTAAGTGCATCATCAAATACAACATCAATATGTGGTTCAGCTCCAATTACTTTTACAGCAACTCCAACTAATGGCGGAACAACTCCATCATACCAATGGAAAAAGAATGGTGTAAATGTTGGTACCAATAGTGGAACATATGTATTAAGTAATGCATTAAATGGTGATTCTGTTTATGTAGTAATGACATCAAATGCTACTCCGTGTTTAGTAAATACCACAGCAAACAGTAATGGTATAAAACTAACGAGTTCAACAGTAACACCAACAGTAGCAATATCAGCTAACCCAGGTATAACAATTTGTAATGGAACAAGTGTAACCTTTACAGCTAACGCAACCAATGGTGGTTCATCACCAAGTTACCAATGGAGAAGAAATGGTGTTAATGTAGGAACCAACTCATCAACATTTATTACATCATCATTATCAACTAATGACAGTATCTCAGTTGTGTTAACATCAAATGCAACATGTATCTCTACACCAAATGCAACAAGTACAGCGTTGGTAATGACAGTAAATGCAATACCAAGCATAACAGCAAACACACCAGCAAGTCGTTGCGGAACAGGTACAGTAGTATTAGCAGCAACAGCAAGTGCAGGTGCAATTAACTGGTACAGTGCAGCAACAGGTGGAACAAGCTTAGGAAATGGCACATCATTTATAACACCAAGCATAGCAGCAACTACAACTTATTATGTAGATGCAACAGCAAACGGATGTACTACAGCAACAAGAACAGCGGTAGCGGCAACAGTAAATGCATTACCAACTACATCAGCAATAAGCGGAAGAACATCAGTTCATTCAGATACTGTTGAGACATATGCGGTAACAAACACAACAGGTTCATCATACGTATGGACAGTAATAGGTGGAGTTAAATTAACAGGCGGAACAACCAATAGCATAACAGTAGATTGGGATGTAGCCTATACAGCAGGTATGGTAAAAGTAGTAGAAACAAATACCACAGGATGTAAAGGTGATACTGTATTTAAATCAATAGTAAGTATAGTACCAGTAGAGTTCTTAAGTTTTGATGCAAAACGCGTAAACGAAAAAGTAAACCTAACATGGGTAACAGCATCAGAAATAAACAACAGTCATTTTGAGGTAGAGCGTTCAGTAGACAACAACCGTTTTGAACAAGTAGGAGTTGTAAAAGGAAACGGAACCACCTCAATGATGAATACTTACAGAATAGTAGACAACATCAAAACAATTATTAACAGCAATGCAACAACGGTTTACTACCGCTTAAAGCAAGTTGATTACGATGGTGAATTTGCCTACACTGATGTTAGAACTGTGGAGTTAAATAAGAATAACGAAGCAAGTGCAACAGTTACACCAAATCCATTTAAAGATGTATTTACTGTAAATATAACCGAAGTAGCTTCAACAACTGCTGAAGTTTATTTGATGGATGCCAATGGTAAACAAGTACGTAATTTCTCGATGGAATTAAACAAAGGAACAACCACTTATCAGTTAACCGAATTAGATAACTTGAGTTCTGGAATGTACTTTGTGCGCATAGTAACAGCTAACGGAAATAATTACAGCATTAAAGCAGTAAAAAAATAAAAACATAATATCATAAGAGACAAACGAAGGCACATTGTGCCTTCGTTTGTTTTTATATAGAAGTAACTAGATTAATATCTTTTGGAGCAATGTCAGCAATAACCTATAATACCGAATATTTTATTGAATTTGTATCAAAAGAACTGATGATAGCACCAAGTAATCTGAATCTGAATCATCATTTCAGAGAATTAGACAATTGGAGTTCTCTGAATGCATTAATTTTAATATCACGAATCAATGAAGAAACTGGTATAACAATTAATGCTTCTGATTTATCTCGATTAACTACACTAGGTGATTTGTACATGTTTTTAAGCAATAGAGGTTGAGTGAGTAAAATTTATTTGAATTACCATTTAATAAATATGTTTGGTTAACAAATATTTTAAATAAAATAAATTTACTTTCGTGACATTAAACTAAAACAACCCCTTAATACTAGGAATAGCTCAATAATCAATTGCAAACATTAAAAAACCAATGCATAACGCTTACAAGGCTTGACGAAGATAGCTTAGAATTACTTCGTACTTGGAGGAATACACCACAAATTTCAGACAATATGGAGTTTCGTGGATATATTTCACAAGAGAATCAAGAGCAATGGTTTAAAAATCTGTGTACAGAAACTAATTACTATTTCATCATCAATTATCAAGGGAGGAAAATTGGTCTAATACACTTGAATAAATTTGAAGATGAAAATGCCTCAGCGCATGCAGGTTTATTTATTGCAGAAAAAGAATTCACTGGAACAGGTATTTCACTTGGAGCATCATTGCTTATTCTAACTTACGCATTTGACGAGCTAAAGCTTGAAACAATTTATGCGAAAATTAAACGGGATAATCTATCTGCACTGAAATATAATAGTGGATTAGGTTTTGTTTTCGAAAAAAATTTAAACGATAACTTTAGCCTGTATAAAACAAATAAACAAGATTTTTCTGATAGGAAATCAATACTTGAAAAGCTTGCCCAAGTCATTTAACAATTAGTCTATTTTTGTAATATTCTCCACCTAATTTCATTTAGGAGAAATTTAATTTTTTCACCAAAACTTTTCACCTCCAATTCAAGATAATTCTTGGTAAACAAACCAGGGTTTAAAATCCACTTAATCGCGCGTTTATGCAAAGGTAGTGTGCAGTATGGAAATTTATGAATATTGAAATACGGTTTTATTATTGGCTCAACGTTTTTAAAATATTCTTTACGATTATGCCAATAATATTCTTTATTACGTTTTGGCATAACATCAAGTCCGATATGAAAAGTTAAGTGGTGGTTTGGTAAAAATAAAGGCCTTTCAGCAAATGAAAACAGATTATGTAAAAGGGCTACTTCAACAAAAGGAATTCCTACACATATATTACCAAGAATTAGACGCTGTAATAATTCCTTCTTCATAACAAAACAATCAAAACCTGGGTGCGACTTCCCAATATCAGCATACAGCATATCAATCTCAACTTCTTCATTATAAATCTTACTAATTCTTCTCCTATTTATCACAATTGCATCGTAGCCTTTAAGTACATATTGATGTACTACATTGTAAAAATAGGGCATTAATCCTATGTCAGAATTTGTATAGATATAGTAATCAGAGTCGGGTATTTCACTTAATTTATCTAATATATCAGCTATCAGTGGAAGTTTCTTATCATTCAAAAGCTGGTTTACATCAATTACCGATCTGGTTAAATTTGATAATATAATGAACCCTTCAGGAATAATTGATTTATCCTCTTCAAACTGCGTGGTACATAATTTAATTTCGCATAGGTTTTCGGCATAATTTTTTGCCCTTAACATAGAAGAAAAAGTAATAGGTTGAGACTTGTATAAATCTGAGCTTTCGGTTACTTTTACAGGGTTAATTATGTGCGTAATTCGAATCAATGCGTAAAATTTTATTCAATAATATTGGTAATTCATCGGATTATCTAAAAAATATAGCCTTGCTGCATTCGGACTACGATATGTTTCGAAAAAAGCATTTTTCCACCCATTGCATAAATATTTTACAAAAAGTATATAAAGAGAGTGAAATTTTGTTAACCCATTCAGCAACTGGTGCATTAGAAATGGTGGCAACCTTAATAGATATTAAGCCCCAAGACGAAATAATTATGCCATCATTTACTTTTGTTTCAACAGCTAATGCTTTTGTTAATAGAGGTGCAATACCAGTTTTTGTTGATATAAAATTTGATACTTTAAACATAGATGAAACAATAATAGAAAAGGCCATAACGCCCAAAACAAAAGCTATTATAGCAATGCATTACGCAGGACACCCATGCAACATGGATGCCATTAAGATCTTATGTGATAAGTACAACTTATATCTAATTGAAGACGCTGCTATGGCATATGGAATGTATTACAAGGGCAAACCATTAGGAAGTATAGGAGATTTTGGAGTAGTTAGTTTTGATATTACCAAACACATTACGGCCATTCAAGGAGGTATGTTATTGGTTAATAAATCATCTTTTAAAAACAGAGCAAATCAAATTTACCATATCGGAACTAACCGTAAAGCATTTGATTTGGGTGAAGTAAACCATTACGAATGGGTAGATTATGGCTCTAAATATCAAATGAATGAACTAAATGCTGCTGTTTTACACCAAGAAATTAGCAGTGCAGAAACCATAATCTATCATCGTAAAAAATTATCTGCACTATATTACACCTTGCTAACAAATTTGCAAACAGCTGGGAAATATGTAATACTTAAAGAAGAATTGTTAGAAAACAATATTCATGAGTTTTATCTTATTGTAGAGTCGATGATTGTTCGCAATGAACTGATAGTATTTTTAAAAGACAAACAAATTGAGGCGCTCTCTCACTATCAACCTCTGCATCTTTCTCGTATGGGAAAAAATACAGGAAGGTTTATTGGTGGAAACAACACTGAAGATATTGCTCAAAGAATTATTAGATTGCCGTTAAATAATTTAACAACAGAGGCAGAAGTTATTGAAGTGTGTGAACAAATTAAAGCATTTTATAACATATGACTAAGTTAATTACTTCACAATCTGACAGTTTAAAGAGTTACATATGCCAGGTATGGTCTTTTAGATACATGGTTGTAGTGCTAGCTCAACGCGACTTAAAAATAAAATATGCGCAAACATTTGTAGGATTAGCATGGACATTATTACAACCAATTACTGCTACTTTAGTCTTTACATTATTCTTTCATTTCGTACTAAAGATAAGTGCTCCATACCCATATGTTCTATTTGTACTTAGTGGTTATTTAAATTGGAATATATTCAGCTATATCTTTAACCAAGCAACACCTGGCTTAATTAACCAAAGCGATTTGGTCAAAAAAATATACTTCCCCAAAATTATTATTCCATTATCAAAAAGCATTATAGCTTTAGTAGAATTTATTATTTCATTTGTGTTTTTTTTAGTATTACTAATCTTACTAAAAGTTAAAGTAACAATCTGGTTTTTACTCTTTCCTTTAGCACTAATTCCTGTTACTTTGTTTGCCTTGGGCATATCACTTATGCTAAGCGCTTTAACAATAAAAAAACGAGACTTACTTCATATTGTTCCGTTTTTCATTAACTTCAGTATTTGGTTTACTCCTGTATTTTATCCTGTAAGTCTTGTACCTGATCAATATCATTCTTTACTTTACATCAATCCTATAACAAGTTCAATACATTTGTTTAGAAATATTTTTTTTCAAGAGCAGCTAAATCCATTCTTTTGGGTAGGACTAACAATAGCAATTGTAATTTTTACTGCTGGCATAGTAATTTTTAAATCAATCGAAGAAAAAATAAACGACAATTTATGAGAAACGTTTTTATTGATAATAATCTCGAAAATAAATTTAGGAAAGACGGCTACGTTAAAGTACCTTTTATTAGTTCAGAAGAAGTGGCCAACCTTAAACAACTTTTCTTTGATACACTTCCTCAAAGCGGTGGTCAGATTACTTCAGGCGAAACAGGAGTTGAAAAAGCCAATTTTATAACTTATGACTTCACGTTCATAGATAAAAATCCAGAATATAAAAGAATGGTGTTTAAAATAATAGCTGATTATTTTAAGCCTCATATGAACCGATTACTTGACAACTATCGTCCTATTATTGCTAATTATATTCGCAAACAGGCAGATACTGGAGAAGTTCCATTACATGAAAATTGGGCTTTTGCTGATGAAAAAAAATGCACTACGGTTTCAATCTGGTGCCCCTTGGTTGACTCTACGATTGATAATGGTACACTACAAGTTGTACCCGGAAGTCATAAAAGATTTGGAGAACACAGGGGGCCTATGATACCTTGGGAACTAGAAAACATTAAACAAGAGATTATAAAAAATCATTTAGTGCCTCTTGAAACCAAAGCCGG
>JBFYQC010000227.1:0-5532 GCA_041302975.1 Bacteroidota bacterium | reverse complement strand
TATTTAAATTATTAGGTTTACCAACCACCACCTGCGCCACCGCCACTAAATCCACCACCACCACCAAAGCTTTTTACTTCTGGTTTTTGAGTATCAACATTTTGATATAGTTTGTTCCATTCGCCAATTGTATAAGTTTGGTTTCCTTGTGTAACACCTGTAAATACACCTTTGTCATCCATAGTTACCGTAAAAGAGTTTGACATCATCTGTCTATTATTATCTCCTGGTAAACTAGTATATGGATTTCCCTCATATGGACTAACTCCCATAAACAATGCATTACCACTTGTGTCATTAATAAAAGTTTCTGCGGCTGGAAAT
The DNA here is from genome assembly GCA_041302975.1 of Bacteroidota bacterium. Classification (GTDB taxonomy): domain Bacteria; phylum Bacteroidota; class Bacteroidia; order UKL13-3; family UKL13-3; genus UBA6183. The sequence goes on along the minus strand of JBFYQC010000227.1, from coordinate 5,208 downwards.
CTATCTCCTGTTTGACTAATATTAACATCTAATGTACCTGCTTTTGTGTTTTCAGTAAGGGAAAAAGAAGTCTTAACATCAATATCAGGAGAACCAGGAACTAAAGGATTAGCACCAGACATTGTTGAATTAAATGTAACTGTATTACTACCATCTTTATTGGCTGTTTGTTTAAAATCAGAAATACCACCAGTTGGTTTTTCAGTAGCACTACCTAAAATAGGATGACTACTTGGGTCACTCCAAGTTTTAACATTTGACATTGTACCCGCTGAAGGATCTGTAGTAAATGTTTGTGCAACTCTTGATGTTGCTGTAGCTGAAGTTGTAAAACCTCTATTCTCTCCGTCTCCGTGAAAGCCACCTCCAAAAGATTTGAATGGAGCAAACGATCTAACAGAAATAGGAAAAGGAAACATTCCATCAGGATCGACAAAAAACATTGGATTATTATAACAATATGAATAAGGTGACCATCTTCTTGATAACTCCGCTAGTGGGTCAATATTCATCCAACGCCCAAGGGCTGGGTCGTAGTTTCGAGCTTGATAGTCATAAACATTCAATCCTAGCTCATCTTGCAGCTCTTTACCATTATACTTATAATCATAGTTCAAACTAAGATTAAAATTAGCAGGCTTAAATGGTTTAATTTCTACTTCTTCAATCAGCCAATAATTTAATGTACTATATCCTGCACTTGGTGCAATATAATACTGATCCGAGTTATACCCCGTATGCTTCAAACCAAACGGATAATAATGGTTTTCTTCAATAACTTTAAGAGCGTTTGAAGATGGTTCTTTGCTATAACTCAAACGTATATTACCCAAATGATCTGTGTAGTTATAAACATAATTATAACTTGTACCAGTAACTTTTACATACCCTTCCGAATGCGGAAAAAACTGCAAAACACTATTCACATACTGATATCCGTTTAAATATTCGGTGGTTGTTACCATGCTGTTTTCGGTTACTACTTTGTTTACTTTCTGCCCAACTGCGTTGTAAAGATACGTAATGTTGTTTGGATTTGCAAACGTAATTTTTGTTGGCAAATTCAAGTGGTTGTAAGTAATTGTCTTAATCCCTTTGTTGTCATCTCTAATCATATTACCGTTTGCATCGTACCCATAATCAGGGGCTTGCGCTTTTTCTGTTATCAAGCTTGTGCCGTTGGGGTCGTCTTTAAACCCTTGCGGGTTCATTGAATTAAAAAAGATTTTACCAAATTCTTTATTGAAAAACAAATTTCTCCTTTTGTTTTAAAATTCCAATTTTAACTTTACCATTCTTTTCTAAATAAGGAGATACAATAATATATTTTTCTTCAGGATAATAAATCTGATAATTAAATGTAGTGTTATTTAATTTAATTTCTAAAATGTGCTTTCCTTCTTTTGATGTTAAAAACTTCGTTGTTACAAATGAAGGTGTTATGTTAGTTACTTTTAAATCAATATCGGTCACTTTCCTTTTATCAATAATAATTTCCACGTTTAACTTATCTAACAAATTATTAGATGGCTGTTCGACCATTACTATAAATTCTTTTTTTGCACAACTATTTACAAAAGGCACAAAGATTAATAATAAAATAAACTTTCTCATAATTAATTGCCTTTTATAATTGTTGGTATAATGTCTCCTTTTTTTACGTTAAAATCATACGGTTGAGTAGTCGTAGAATTATTATAGAACCAATTATTTGTTGTTGCAGGTGCACCTTGTGTTGGACTGCCTTGATTTAAACTTCCCGAATTTGCACCACCTATTATTGATTGCAATTGTTGTACTGAAAAAGAGCCTGTTTTAAAATTACTATAACTCATATAATTTGTAGATGATTTACTATCTGTAAAGCCATCTTTCCAATTATGTTCTAAACCAAAATTATGTCCCCATTCGTGTATTCCTGCTTCTGCCATCCACGTCATGTTCGAACTTGCTTCGACGTACGCAATTTGCCCACCAATTGTTGCAATTCCACCTGCATCACCTCCTTTATCAGAATCTGCCTTTCCTTCTACATCATCAACTATAGCTAAAAGGTGATCAGATTTTTTAACATCTGATAATGAACTGACAGCAGTAATATTAACATCTGCACTATAAGTAAAACTACCGCTTTTTCCTGTAAAAGCCTTTTTCATTCTATCCTTCAAGTCTTTTGCATATGCTTTAACATCAACATCCGTATCGGATGTATTATATACTTTGCCTGTAAAGTGAATAGTAAAATTTGTGACCCCTCTTTTATTGGTGTTTGTAGTCACCCATATACTGTCACCTGCCATTTCTCTATATCTAACGGGATTATTTTTTGCATAGTTATAAGGAGAATAATTTGGATATTTTTCACTAAATCTATCTAATCGATTGAACCTGCCAATTGCAGGATCATATTCACGCCATCCATAAGAGTAAGTATTTAGCCCCAACTCATCTTGCAACTCCTTTCCGTTGTACTTATAATTATTCGCAGGAAGATCAACAGACTGTTTAGGCTTTAATTTCCTAGCAAATAATTCTGGTTGTTCTTTTAATAATGGGGCAACCTCTAGTACATACAACATCACATCAGAGTTATACCCCGTATGCTTCAACCCAAATGGGTAGTAGTGGTTTTCTTCAATAACTTTAAGAGCGTTTGTGTTTATATCCTTGCTATAACTCAATCTAATATTGCCCAAATGATCAGTGTAGTTAAACACATAATCAAAATCGTAATCGAACTTGTTTTTTGTGGCATTAACATACCCCTCTGCATGTGAAAAAAAGCGTAGTATTTCGTTAAAATACTGAAATCCTGACAAATAATCGGTCTTGTCAATAATAAAATCAGCACTCTGCTGAACGGTTTTATTCACTTTTTGCCCAACTGCGTTGTAAAGATACGTAATAAAATTTCCATTTACAAACGTAATTTTTGTCGGTAAATTCAGGTGGTTGTAAGTAATTGTCTTAATCCCTTTATTGTCATCTTTGGTCATATTGCCGTTTGCATCATACTTATAATCAGGCTCCTGCGCAACATCAATTGAAATATTAGACCCGTCTGTATCGTCTTTAAAACCTTGCGCATTAGCAGTTGCATCAAAAACACGTAACAATTGGTTTTTGTTATCGGTATCATACATATACGTCAAATTATCAATTGGGTTGGCAAATTGGTAACCATCAGTATCCATGCCACCATTGCGAAGCAAGGTTTTTATATTACCGTTTTTGTCATACGACAAATGCTCCAAATAACTATTAAACGCCGTGTTACCTTGCTTGCTATAATCGGCTTGCAACAATCGGTTTAGGTCGTCATATTTGTAATCGTACTTGCGTTTTTTATTGTCGGTGCTGGTTTTCCAATACGTTTCAGAGATATTCCCATTAAACAAATCTGTTGCGGTATCAGCATCGTTGTAGTTGATCTTAAACGCAAACAAATCGTCTTGTAAATTATCAACTTTGTTTATTTCTTTCAACCATCCTCTAATGTTGTAAGCATAATCCACTTTTTGCAATCCTGCGGCTCCTGTAGCATCTGCACCCCCCACATTTTTAGAGGTTAACTGCCCCAATTCGTCGTAGGTATTACTGCTTATAAGTTGCTCTGGCAGAGCGTTAATTTTTTGTTTGTGTACCAACAATTTGTCTTGTGGGCTGTACGTAAACATATCTTTTACCAGCAACTCTGTTGCGGTAGTGGTGCGTTTGTGTTTGGTAATGGTATAAATGGTCCTGCCTGCCCAATCCATGTTGGTATCCACTTGGGTATAACCTCCCAAATGGTTTTTGGTGTAGCTGCGCACTGGTCGGTACTTGTTGTCATACAACGTATAAGAAATCTCGGCAGTAGTGCTGCTTGCATTGTCTAAAACTTTTACCCAAGTACCTGTTTGCAAACCTTTTACGTTAGGAGTAACCCCAAATTGGCTGTCGGGCAAATTAGGCAATGGTGAGGGCGCACCTGCAAAACTATAGTTATCATAGTAGTTTTTGGTTAGCACTTCGAGTGCCGTAAGCGTAAATGGGTTGGTGCCACTAGTAATATTTGCTTGGTAATTTTTGCGGGTAGTGCTCGTTGCAGCAAGGTTTTTCCAACCTGTTTGAGTTACTCTACCAAAAACATCATATTGGGTAATCATCCACCCTTGCACCCCTGTGCTGTATGGCGAAAAAGCGGGTCCTGTAGCTACAGGTCTGTCCAGTTTGTCATACACAATAAACTCCCATTGCTTGCCCGGTAGTTTCTTTGCCACCAACCTGTTGCGGTAATCATATTGGTATTGGTAACCCAAATTGTTTAACACCGTTTGCGTAGCCACGCCCTCAGCAAGCGGAGGCAACACATAAGACAAATTGCCATATTGGTCGTAAATATAATACGTGTCGTGAGGGTCGCTTCCGTTGTAGGTGCGTTTCAAAACTACTTTGCCTTCTTTGTCCTTAAACTCTTCTGTGCCTTTGCCTGTTACTGGCGTGTTTTCGTCAAACGTAACGGTTTTGTAGAGTTCGTTGGCGGCATAGTTAGTGGTTTGTGTAACTGATGTTGTATAAAGTTGAAACGTGGCTTCCCAATTGGCAGTTGCTTTAAAAAGCTTTACTTCGGTAGCATGGTTGGTTTGGTAGTCAAACTTAATTTCTTTGCCTGATCCCATAAACCAAGCGTTACCAGGAGCGGCTTGTTTCATTACTCTGTTTAAAGGAGAGTTTTCCAATTGCTTTTCGCTGTAGGGGTTTTGGTCACCATACCAGGTTTGGTATTGCGATACAATATTTGCACTAGCTGTAGTACCATCAATATAAGCCAAGCTGGACTGACCAGATGCCAAAGGCAAAAACTCTTTGGTTTGTCTGCCAAAAGAATCGTACTCAATGTGGGTAATAATGTCTTTGCCTGTATTGGATTGCTTACCCGCAATTTGCTGTATAGGTCGCCCTAGTCCGTCAAAGTAGCTCACTTGCACATTGGCTTGCTGAACGGTCGGGTCGGCAAATACAGTGTCTGTTTCCACTTTATACGTGGTGCTTTTCACCCAGTTTTGATCGTTGCTTTGTCCTAAAACAAGAATTGGGGCTAGTAATAAAAGGTATAGTAGTTTTTTCATCTTGCTTTAGTTTTTGTAGTGGTACTGATTTTCACTTAAAATTTTATCATTTTTATCTTTCACAAACTGCAAACGATTAAAATTGTCATAATAATAA
>JBFYQC010000226.1:0-3430 GCA_041302975.1 Bacteroidota bacterium | reverse complement strand
AGTGGTGTAGTAGAAAGTGCAGTTGTTGGTTATCCACACGATATAAAAGGACAAGGCATTTATGCATATGTAATTTATGAAGGCTCTCACCACGAAGAAAATTTAACCCGTCAAGATATTTTACAAACCGTATCTCGCATGATTGGCCCAATAGCCAAGCCAGATAAAATACAGTTTGTAGCCGGTTTACCTAAAACGCGTAGCGGGAAAATTATGCGTAGGATATTACGTAAAATTGCAGAGGGCGAAACCGGAAATCTTGGTGATACATCTACATTGTTAGATCCGAGCGTGGTTGATGAAATTAAGAAAAGTGCGATACAATAACCTGCTCAAATTATACAGGAAAGCGCACTTAACTTTTTTGCATTTTTTTGTCGGTTTAAATAATCAACCAAGTAGTTGTTTTACTTCACCTAAATTAATTATAAAACTTGTTTTAACTTTGGGTGTTATTATTGTTAATTATGGCAAATAAAAATAATCTGCCTAGAAGAAGCTTTATAGCTAGAATGTCGGCAGCATTAGTTGCAACAGTGGCAATGCCTGTGCTGGGAGCAACCAAGCGTTTAAAAAATAATACGACTACCGAAATGGAAACGACCAACCCCATAAAAAATGTAAAAGCCATGGGCTTCCAGTGGGAAACCGCTGACCCTTTTCTTTTTTGTGTGCATCATGAAGATGCTTTCCCTGAAGGTAACGACCAAATGGGACCATCATCAGAATATTTTAAAGGCCGTCATTTAGGTGATGACTTTATCATAAAGGATGGTTTTCGTATGTATCATGGTAAAGTAATACCCGGTTTTCCAGGCCATCCTCACCGTGGTTTCGAAACCATTACAGTAGTGCGCAAAGGTATTGTTGATCACGCAGATTCTCTCGGTGCGGCCGGACGTTATGGTAACGGTGATGTGCAATGGATGACAGCGGGAAAAGGTGTTCAGCACTCTGAAATGTTTCCTTTAATTAACAAGGATAAAGATAATACTATGGAGCTTTTTCAAATTTGGTTGAATTTACCGGCTCGAAGTAAAATGGTTGAGCCACATTTTAAAATGATGTGGAGTGAAGATATTCCTAAACTAAAACACAATGACAGTAATCAGAAAGAAACAACTGTTGAAGTAATTGCTGGTACTATAGGTGAACTAAAAGCACCAACTCCACCACCAAATTCTTGGGCAGCTGATGTTACCAATGAAGTGGCCGTTTGGAATATAAAAATGCAAGCCGATGCCACTTGGGTGTTGCCTAAAACATCAGCCATAGTCAATCGTACATTGTATTTTTATCAAGGTAACAAAATTAAACTGTCGGGAAATGAAATAAACAAATACCATGCTGCTGAACTAAAATCAGACGTGGATATTTCTATTACTAATGGAAGTGAAGAATGCGGGATTTTAATTTTACAAGGAAAACCCATCAACGAGCAAGTGATACAATATGGTCCGTTTGTAATGAACACCAAAGAAGAAATACATCAGGCATTTGATGATTACCAAAAAACACAATTTGGTGGTTGGCCATGGCAACGTTACGATCAAGTGCACGACCGCAACCTCGGACGTTTTGCAAAACACGCAAATGGTAAACTAGAAAAACCTAAAAGATAAAAACAGGTTGAGTTTGTCAATAAAATAAATGGTCAGTAAGCCTAGTGGCGGGCAGTCCTTTTATTTAATAACTGAATAGGCTGTTACATGGTAAAGTTAATCCCCATTTCGAAAAATCGTTAAGTAAAGCTAGTTTCTTGCTTTGGATTTCTTGCTTATAATTTTACCTCATCAACTTTTTTGTACTGATTTATTGATTATTTTGCCGCATTGATGAATTGGTTTAAATCCATATTATTATCTGCGGTTGGTCTAGCATTGCTTTGGTTAGCTCTGCGCAATTTACCTTTACATGAGCTTGGGGCACAGCTTCAAGAAGCAAACTATTGGCTCATCATTCCGGTATTTGTAGTTACTTTATTGGGTTATTACATTCGCATCAAAAGGTGGCAAATTTTGTATAAAAGTTTACATTTTGAAGTGCCGTTTAAAGCGGCATGGATTTCTCTTTGTGCTGGCTATTTAGTTAGTTATGTGATACCAAGAGGTGGCGAAATTACCAGGTGTTTATTGGTAAAACGGTATAGAGATGTTCCTTTTAACCAATCTCTGGCAAGTGTAATTATAGAGCGAATTACTGATACATGCTGTTTATTGTTGCTTGTAATTGGGATTTTGATTTTTAACGTACAAGAAACTTCTTCCTTTTTTCAAAGCAATATTATTTCGCCCATTACCGAACGATTAAACATAAAAGGACTTTTACTTATTTTTTTATTTGGGGTGATATTGTTGGGTGGGATATATTTTTACATCAACAAAAAAGCAACTAATGATGCATGGGCAACGACATTTTTACAGGCTTTAAAACGGTTGCTGTTATTGGAGCAAAAGGGATTTTATATACTTTATACCTTTCTTATTTGGGTGGGTTATTTTTTAATGACTTACCTCTGGGTTTTTGCTTTTGATGAAAGCAGTGGTCTTTCTTTAATTCAGGTTTTTGTAGTAATGATTATTGGAACAATTGGCAAATCGGTTCCTATACAAGGCGGTGGAATGGGGGCTTATCACTATTTGGTAGCTCAAGCATTTTTAATGTTTGGTGTATGATTGGTCACGGGAAACGCACTCGCCATCATTATTCATGGTGCACAAACTATTTACACCATCATTACAGGTTCAACAGCATATTTAATGTTAATGTACGATGAAAAAGGGCGTAATTTGTAACCTGATTATGCAATTGAAAAATAATATTATTTTACTGTTGGCCATATTATGTAGTGGCGTTGTGCATGCACAAGTTACTAAAGTTGGTAACGATACTTTGTATGATGTGGCTTGCTGGAATGTGGAGTGGTTTGGAGATGCCGCTGAAGGGCCATCTAACGAATTGACTCAATACAATAATGTTAAATTAATTATTACCAATACAGAAGTTGATGTTTGGGGCTTGTGTGAAGTTTCAGATCCTACAACTTTTTATAACCTATTAAATGAGTTGCCATCTTATCAAGGTGTTTTGTCTACTTACAATCAAACACAAAAAACAGCTTTAATTTTTAATAGGGATTTATTTGAGTTAATGAGCAGTAATTTAATAACCGACCAAACTAATCCTGATTTCTACAATGCTTTTGCTTCGGGTCGGTATCCTTTTGAGGTGGTGTTACGCACCAAAATGTATCCTTTCGATTCGGTATATTTTTATGTGGTTCATTTAAAAGCCAACAGTGGCAGTGCAGATCAGGCATCTTATAACCGCAGATCCAATGCTTCGTTGTATTTACAACAGTTTTTAAACACACAACGTGCCAATAAAAAAATTGTAGTATTGGGCGATTTTAATGATGATGTAGATCAAT
>JBFYQC010000225.1:0-3340 GCA_041302975.1 Bacteroidota bacterium | reverse complement strand
CGCTGGTTTCTGCCATTGGGTAGTTGTAACCACCTGGTGCTTTGCCTTTTCTGCTCTCTAAATCCAAACGGCCCATATTGTCCATGGTTTCTATACACCATGCAAAATAATCGTCTACCTTACGAAAACATTTTACGGTTTTGTCCAACAAATCTGCACCGCTGGTAAAGGGCTCCAATGCTTCACGGTTCTGTGTATCTACTTCTAAATCCCACGGGCGAAGTTTAAACCCTAATTCTTTTTCACGTTTCGCGTTAAACTGTTTTACCAGTGGCACCACTTCTTGTTGTATGGCTGTATGAAAAGCAAAACAATCTTCAGGTTTGTAATCAAACCTACCTAAGGCAGCAAACATATAATCACGGAAATTTTCGAAACCTGCATTTACAGCTACTTGGTGACGTAATGCAATAAGCCTGTCAAACAATTCATCTAACTCTTGTGCATGGGCCAAGCGTTTTTCGTTAATCTTCACAAAGGCTGCTTCACGTTTTGTCCTGTCCGGATTTTTTAGAAAGTTAGCCGCTTGTTGTAAGGTTAATTCTTTGCCTTCTATCTCCACCATTAAACCTCCAACTATGCTTCCATACTTCTGGCTTTCTGTAGCGATTTCAGCCATTAAAGGCACGTTGGCTTCCCTGAAAATTTCAATTTCTTTTTTGATGCCACGTAAATAAATAAAGTATTTTTCTTCATCTAATTCATTGATAAAAGGGCTTTCAACAAGTTTCCTGTTTAACTTATCGTTAATAGGCGAAATTTGTGGTTCTATCTCGGTAACAAAAAACAAGTATGCTTTTTCTAACTCTTTGTCCTCAGTATTACATGTCATCCTAACATAACGCCAAGCCAAGTCTTCACTCACAAAAGCTTCCAATTCGCTGCGGTCTTTCAACCACTCTTCCAAGTCGTGTTTGTTATTAAGAGGTCTTTCAACCAATTGGTTAAAATAAGGTGCCAATACATCCCACGATGTAACCTTTAATTTATTGGGCAAAAATCTGCGTTGGGTTATTGTAATCATATCTGTTAAATATTAGTAATGCGAGTTTAGGAATATTGTATGAATAATTAATAACTTAAATCATGTGGTTCACATGCGCTTGGTCATATTTTTTTATTTTGGGTTTGATGAAGTTGCTACCCGAAAACGCAACTATATGAGAACAATAATAGAACCCTTTAAAATTAAATCGGTAGAGCCTATTAAAATGACAACGCGTGCCGAGCGAGAGCATTATATTAAACAAGCTGATTACAACTTATTTAAACTCGATTCGGAGCATGTAATTATTGATTTACTTACCGATTCGGGTACAAGTAGCATGAGTGCCAAACAATGGGCGGCCATTATGCAGGGCGATGAATCGTATGCCGGTAGTCCTTCGTATTACAGGTTTAAAAATGCCGTGCACAACCTTATGCCTTTCGAGCATATTATACCTACACATCAAGGCCGTGCTGCCGAAAAAATATTGTTTTCTATTATTGGCGGTAAAGGCAAGTTTATACCCAACAATACCCATTTTGATACCACCCGTGCCAACATAGAATTTACAGGAGCAGTTGGGGTTGATTTGGTGATTGAAGAAGGTAAAAATCCTGCCTTGGAACATCCGTTTAAAGGCAATATAGATTTGATTAAGTTGGAACAATTTATTGAAGAAAAAGGAGTAGCCAATATTCCTGTGGTGATGCTTACCATTACCAATAACTCGGGTGGGGGACAGCCGGTTTCTATGGCCAATATCAGGGCCACAAAAGAAATTTGTAAGAAGTACAATATTCCATTGTTTATTGATGCTTGTCGTTTTGCCGAGAACGCTTATTTTATAAAAATACGTGAAGCCGGTTACGAAAACATTTCAGTAGAAAACATTGTAAAAGAAATGTTCTCTTATGCTGATGGTTGTACCATGAGTGCAAAAAAAGATGCATTGGTAAATATTGGTGGTTGGCTTGCCATGAACAATGATGAGTGGGCACAACAAGCACGTAACTTATTAATATTAACAGAAGGTTTTCCTACTTACGGTGGTTTAGCCGGCCGTGATTTAGAAGCCATGGCTGTTGGTTTAGAAGAAGTAGTGAGCGAAGATTATTTAAACTACCGCATTACCAGTACACAATATTTGGGTAATCATTTATTAAAAGCAGGTATTCCTATTGTAAGGCCAGCGGGCGGACATGCCATTTATATTGATGCCAGGGCCATGTTGCCGCACATTACACCTAAACATTACCCGGGGCAAAGTTTAGCGGTTGAAATGTACCTAAACTCCGGTATACGTGCTTGCGAAATTGGAACGGTTATGTTTGGTTTGCAACCCGATGGTAGCGAGAAAGAAGCCGCCATGGATTTGGTGCGTTTGGCTATTCCACGTAGGGTGTATACACAAAGTCATATTGATTATGTAATTGAATCGTTAACAGAAATTAACCAAAACAAACAAGAGTTAAAAGGCATGAAAATAACCTGGCAACCACCACAGCTAAGGCACTTTACGGCTAAATTTGATTATTTGTAGAACGTAATATATGATTTAAAGCCTTGGTTATGCCGGGGCTTTTTTTGTGATTTAAATTACTGAAAGTGTGCCATCAATTTGCGAGCTGTTAATTGCACTTTTAGCATGTTTATTTTTATATTATAAGTTGATTAAGAAACTATAAGCGCATAAAAATGTTGTTATTATTATGACTAAAACACTTTTTATTTCCGGAACAGTATTATTGTTGCTTGTAGGGTTGGTAATGCTGTTGTTTTCTTTTAAAACTGGTAAAATAGAAACACCCGATTACAAGGTAATTAAAACCATTGGCGAAGTAGAGATAAGGCAATATCCTAAAATGGTGGTTGCACAAACAACCTTGTCTGACACGGCCATGGATAAAAGTATGAACAGCGGTTTTAGAACCATAGCTGGATACATTTTTGGGGGTAACGATAGCAACCAAAAAATTGCTATGACAGCCCCGGTAGTAATGAAGATGGGTGATACTGCTACTATGTATTTTGTAATGCCTAAGCAATATAAAAAAGACGAATTGCCCAAACCGGCATCTGGAAAAGTGAAAATTTTAGAAGAAGGTGAAAAAACTTTGGCGGTAATAACTTACAGTGGTTTTTCTTCTGCAGAAAAAGTAGAAACCCACCGTCAAAAATTAGTAGCCATATTAAACCAGCAACAAATTAAAACAGTTGGTCCTTTTATGTACATGGGTTATAACGCACCCTGGGACATTGTTAACCGCAGAAACGAAGTTGCAGTTGAAGTGGTGGTGAATTGAGGTAATACCGTTATGGTATGAAAACGCATTTAACACTTTGTAGGAAAAA
>JBFYQC010000224.1:0-23259 GCA_041302975.1 Bacteroidota bacterium | reverse complement strand
AAACCATTAACCATTGCAGCTAAAGCGCACCGTCCTGCTTATGGTACCGATGGTGATTATTTTAGTAAGCCAAGTGCCGAAGATATTTTTGAATCCATTATGGATATGATGCACGAATACAATCCGAATCAATATCCTAAATTTATTTAATAGTAAATTGTACTTTTATAAAAGCCTTCTGTTGCAAAGCAGGAGGCTTTTTACTTTACACATATTATGCAAACATTAACATTAGCTCAGTTAAAAAAAGAAGTGCAAACCTTGCCATATCCTCAGTTGGTGGAGCTTTGTGTGCGTTTGGCCAAATACAAAAAAGAGAATAAAGAGTTGTTACACTATTTATTATTTGAGGCCAGTGATGAGCAACAATTTGTTAAGCAGGTAAAACAAGAAATTGATGAGCAGTTTAAAGAAGTAAATACATCGCATGTTTATTATGCAAAAAAAACGATACGGAAAATATTACGCAATTTAAATAAACAAGCCAAATACAGTGGCCTTCCGCAAACCAATATAGAGCTGTTGATTTACTTTTTACAGCACTTGCGTAAACTTGATATGTTACTTTACCAAAGTAACCAGCTCATGAATTTGTATGATGCGCAACTCAAAAAAATAAACAAGGAGTTAGGTAAGTTGCATGAAGACTTGCAGTATGATTATTTGAAGGAAATAGAGGACCTGGGTTAACTCATCAATTCGCCACCACCATGTAATACAATTCTAAATGTAGTACCTTTTTCAACGGCAGATTCTTTTACAAATACCTTACCTCTGTGGTAGTCTTCTATAATACGTTTAGTCAATGATAAACCTAAACCCCAACCTCGTTTTTTAGTGGTATAACCGGGTTTAAAAACTGTTTTTTGTTTTGATGGAGGAATACCTTTTCCGTTATCTTGGATGTCAATATACACTTTATCGGCTTCGGTACTGATGTGAACGTTAATGCTACCAGTACCACTCATGGCATCAATGGCATTTTTACAAATGTTCTCAACAACCCAATCAAACAATGGCACATTTACCAAAGCTAGTGCATCTTCATCAATACTTGTTACACTAAATTTTACTTGGCTGGATGATCGTGTTCTCAAATAATCAACCGCACGTTGCATCACTTCAAAAATATTCTGCGCCTCCAGTACAGGTGCTGATCCAATTTTGCTGAATCGTTCCGTTATTAATTCAAGGCGTTTTACATCTTTTTCAAACTCTTGCAATATTTCTTCTTTTCCTGCTTCATTGGCATCACGCAATAAATTAATCCAACCATTTAACGATGAAATAGGTGTACCCAATTGGTGTGCGGTTTCTTTACTCATACCAACCCATACTTGGTTTTGCTCCGATTTACGTGAGTAACTAAATGCCAAATAGGCAACCAAAACAAACAGTGCGATAATGCTTAATTGGTAGTAAGGATACTGTTTCAGTTGTGTTAAAATAATAGAGTTTTTATAATATAAGTAGTTGTATTTTTTATTCAGTTCATCATAAAGTATTTTTATGGGTTCGCGTTGAGCTTTCATCTCAGCCAACTGTATTTCCAAGTATTTTTTGTCTTCGGCCTTTGCACTATCCAGGTTTCTGTGTGCTGTTATATTTCCATTGTCATCAACCAAAATAACCGGAATGGTCTCGTTATCTTTAATGATATCAAGCAAAAAGTTAATGTCTGTATTTTCATTCGCATTAATCAACTGTTTGGTAGCATTGGCCCATAACAGTACTTTTTTCTCCTCTTCGGTGGCTAACTTTTGTACCAATTTATTGGTATACCAAAGGCTAAATGCTCCTATACATAAAGCCACAATAAACAGCAATCTTTTCCATCTTATTTTTTGTTCGTATACACGCATAGATATAAATCAAATATATAATGATATTCGCAATCTCAAACCATAACGAAACATGCACGCTAATATTGAGTATAAAGAACAGAATTTCAGCGTAAACTTTAGTAAGCCGCTCGACATCAGCATACCTATGCATAGTGGAGAACAAAATCCGAATGCATTTGGAATTCAGCAACCTAATTTTGAACCTTTTAGGGTAGGTGGTTTTGTAGGCAGCGTTGCTTTGGGTGGGAGTGTTAATTGCGAAAATTTGTTAATTAATGCACATGGAAACGGTACACATACCGAGTGTGTAGGGCATATTAGTAAACAGCGAATTACCATTAATGAAGTGTTAAAGCAATTTATGTTTTTGGCACAAGTAATTACCGTAACACCTCAACCCATAAATAATGATTTTGTGGTGATGTTAAAAGATGTAGAACCATTTTTACATCCGCTTATTGATGCGTTAATTATAAGAACCCTGCCTAATGAAAATAACAAATTAGTTGCACACTACTCCGGAAACAACCCCGGATATTTGCAACCTGAATTGTGTATGTTTTTAAGAGAATGTGGTATTAAACATTTAATCATTGATTTACCATCTGTTGATAGGGAAGAAGATGGTGGTGCTTTAGAGGCACATCATGCTTTTTGGAATTATCCGGATGCACCTCGTTTGGATTCAACCATTACAGAAATGGCCTATATACCAGAATACATTGAGGATGATATTTATGTATTGAACTTGCAAATTGCATCATTACAAACTGATGCAAGTCCAAGTAAACCCGTATTGTATAAGTTAGAACATGTATTATAATAAGTTTAAAAACGAAGCCGACTTACCTAAGCCGCTTGACGAAGAATTAGATGATGCTGGTGATGAGCAGGAATTGTGGGAACACCATAGAATTGTAGTTGATAAGGGGCAAACCATGATGCGTATCGATAAATTTTTGATGATACGCCTGCAAAATGCGAGCCGGACTAAGTTACAAGCTGCTGCTGATGCTGGTAGTATTTTGGTAAACGAAAAACCCATAAAAAGTAGCTATAAAGTAAAACCACTTGATGTAATCAGCATTGTTTTACCTCAACCACCAAAGGATACCGAGATTGTTCCGGAGAATATCCCGTTGAGTATTATTTATGAAGATGAGGACGTATTGATTGTAAACAAACAGGCCGGAATGGTGGTACATCCTGGTCATAACAATGTTAGTGGAACATTGGTAAATGCTTTGGCTTATTATTTAAAGGATAATAACTTTACCAAAGAAAACAATGTACGCCCCGGATTGGTGCATCGTATTGATAAAAACACAAGCGGGTTATTGGTGATTGCAAAAAATGATATTGCCATGACTCATTTGGCTAAGCAATTTTTTCACCACACCATTCAGCGCAGGTACGTAGCATTAGCTTGGGGTAATTTTGATGAAGAGAATGGAACAGTAACCGGATACATTGGAAGAAGTGCAAAAGACAGGCGTGTATTTATGATGTATGATGATGAAGAAAAAGGACGTTGGAGTGTAACACATTACAAGGTTTTAGAGCGTTTACAATATGTATCATTAATAGAATGCCGATTGGAAACTGGCCGTACTCATCAAATTCGTGTACACATGAAACACATAGGGCATAACTTGTTTAGTGATGATACCTATGGTGGCGATAGAATATTGAAAGGGCCTTCATTTACCAAGTACAAACAGTTTGTGGAAAATTGTTTTCAGCTTATGCCTCGCCAAGGTTTGCATGCACGTTCGCTTGGTTTTGTGCATCCGCGTACTGGTCAAAATATGTATTTTGAAGCTGAGTTGCCACCCGATTTTGCAAGTGTTTTAGAAAAATGGAGAAATTATAACAAGCACGTTTTAAGTAAACAAGAGGAAGAATAGTTAAATAGTTCATACCAGGGTGTAACAATTTAAATTAAAATTTCGTTAATTTGTTTGGTATAACCCCGCGTTAATTGTTTAAATATGGTATTACAAGATATAACCGCAAAAGTGTGTAGTTTGGCCAAAACCGTTGGCAATTTTATTCAAACAGAGGCACAATCTTTTAATCGAAATTCGGTTGAAGTAAAGTCTTTTAACCAATTGGTTTCATATGTTGATAAAACTGCAGAAGAAAAACTGGTAGCGGGTTTACAAATAATTTTACCTGATGCCGGTTTTATTACCGAAGAACAAACCATAGCTACCGAGCAAAAGGAATACATGTGGGTGATTGACCCATTAGACGGAACTACAAACTTTGTTCATCAACTGCCGGTTTATAGCATAAGTATTGCTTTAATGCATAATGGTGTTCCGGTTATTGGTGTAGTGTTTGAACCCAATCGTCATGAATTATTTTATGCATGGAAAGACGGAGGAGCGCACCTTAATGGGCACAAAATAAGTGTTAAACAAAACAACGAATTATCAAAAGCATTATTGGCCACAGGTTTTCCTTATTACGATTTTGATTTGATGAAACGTTACCTCAATACCTTACAAGAATTTTTACGCACCACACAAGGCATGCGCAGAATGGGAAGTGCTGCGGTTGACTTAGCTTACGTGGCCTGTGGCAGGTTTGATGGTTTTTTTGAATACGGATTAAGCCCATGGGATGTGGCCGGAGGAATAGTTTTGGTGCGAGAAGCCGGAGGTAAGATATCAACTTTTGGCGGAACTGATGATGCTATTTTTGGAAAAGAAATTGTGGCCGCATCAACTCAAATTTACGATTCTTTTTATGCAGTAATCCATAATGGATTTAAGGCATAAATGGAGATTTTCTTTTTATGATCAACCCAAACAAAAAGTAAGCTGCAAATATGATGGCGTATTCGCCAATCATGTCTCCATTTTTAACGTAAAATGTTTGCGTAGTATTTAATCTAATGTGTTGCTTTAATGCAGCAGGTTCCCACCAATTTGTTTGTTGTAGTAGGTTTCCTTGATCATCAAAAAATGCCGAAATTCCTGTGTTTGCGCTACGTGCAACATATCGCCTAGTTTCAATGGCACGTAAAGATGCGTATTGTAAATGTTGTTTATAGCCAGGTGTATTTCCCCACCATCCATCGTTAGTAATAATGCATAAAAATGTGGCACCACGCTTAACATACTCGGTAACATATTCACCGAAAACACTTTCATAACAAATAATAGGAGCGGCTTTTAGCATGTTGTTTAATGTAAAATTATGTGGCTCCGCATCAACACCCAAACTACCGGTTGTTCCACCCAAATCAATAGCGTATTTTTCAACATGTTTTAAGACCGAAGAAAAGGGAAGTCGTTCAACACCTGGTACTAGAATGCTTTTGTGGTAAATGTCAATTTCAGTTGAATTAGGTTGTAAAAAATACGCAGCATTGTATGCGTCATAATATTGTCCTGGGTTATACTCACGTGCTGTTTTACTTGGTTTTTCACCTTGCAAATATTCCTTGTAGCTATCAACACCTGTAATAATACTTACCGATGGGTATTTACCCATAAATTGCCTAATCAGTTTTATAGTTTCTTCACTGGCCAAATCGCGCTCATTTAAATTGCCTACCAATGCTGTTTCTGGAAACGCAATTAACTGAACCGTAGTATCCATTTTTTTGTCCGCAATGTTAAGCATTTTAAGGGTTTGCTCGTAATCGCTCATGGCACTAAACTTTTCTTTGTAAGGGTCAATATTGGGTTGCACCACCATCACATGAGCTGTTATTGCGGGGGTAGATTCTTGTTGTTTTTTATATTCACCCAAAACATAAAAAGACAAAAATATTGGAGCGAATAATCCAAAAAAGGCAAGGTTAAATCCACTTTTAAATCGCTGTTGTTGGTTAAGTGTTTTGTATGCAACAATCCATTGAAATAGTTTTTTATTAACCCACAAGATCCAAAGAGAACCACCTGCTGTTCCGGTGTACTCGTACCATTGAACCAGCCAAGGGGTATTGGCAAAGGCGTTTCCTAAAGTTAGCCAAGGCCAGGTTGCGTCCCATCTTAAATGAAAATACTCAAATGTAATCCAAGCCCAAATAAATGGCCATAACTTTAAACTGCTATTTTGTTTTTTAGCTAAATGATGCAGGAACATAAATGGCAAATTCATGAGTAGGCTATTTAATATAAACGCAATGATTGCACCACTTGCACTCGCGTTCCAAACCCACCAAGTTGTGCCGAGGTTAAAAATAAGAAACGAAGTAAAACCATATAAAAAAGCCCATGCACTGCCTAGTTTGTTTTGGATAACCCAATGATGAATAAAAAATAAAGGAACAAATCCCACAAAAACCAAAGGGAATAATCCGATAGGTGGCCATGATAAGGTAAGTAAAACTCCTGTAAGTATTGATAAACCTGTAAGTTTTATATGAATATAATCTAATTTCATGCACATTGAATTACCACGCAACTTCTACCATTTAAAATGCAATTCCAAATAATCATTATTTAACAATGCAATTCGCAAAATTTGCATTTAATTTGCCTGATTAAATGCGTATTAATAAGTACTTATACATAGCAGCCATACTTATTGTAGGTAAGGCAAATGCACAAATACTGCCTTCGTTTGGCGATTCGCGAAGCGGCAGTACAGGTATGCAATTTTTAAAAATCGCTCCCGATGCTCGTTCTATGGCAATGGGTGGTGCATATGTGGCCATGGCAAACGATGTTTCTGCCATGTATTGGAATCCGGCCGGTATCACCCAAATTGATACCGGAAAAGTAAATATTCAAACATCACATACGCGTTACTTTGGCGATATTTCTGCCAATCATGTAGGTATTGTAAGCCGTGTAGGAAAACTATCTTATCTAGGTTTTCAGGTGTTTAACATGAATTATGGCACCATGAAAGAAACTACCGAGTTTGATCCAAGTGGAACAGGAAGAACATTTGCAATTAACAATTATTATCTAGGTTTAACCTACGCAAAAGTCTTAACCAATAATTTTAGTTTTGGTATAAACGGTCGCTATGCAAACGAAGGTTTTCCGGGTATCAGCATTCACAATATTCTGTTTGATTTAGGATTGAAATATGATGTAGGAATAAAAAATGCTCGTTTTGGGATTAACTTTAGCAATTTTGGATTTAATGTTAAGCCTGATGGTAAAGCACAAGTGCTAAAGTTTAACGGACCTACTGACATTACTAACTTTACTACGGTAACTGTGCCTGGTATATTTAGATTAGGAGCAGCTTTTGATCCTATAATGGGATATAAACATAACTTAACTATTGCAGCCCAGTTAAACCATCCTACTGATAACAATGAAACTTATGCATTAGGTGCAGAGTATTCTTTTAAACGTCTGTTTTATGGTCGTGCTGGTTATGAATTTGCTAGCGATGAAGACTACCGTGCTCCATCAGCTGGTATAGGAGTGAAATTGCGAAGAAACTACGGAGGTTTAACCATTGATTATGGGTTTTTAGCTAAATCAAGATTGGGAAATATACATCGTGTAACTGTTGCACTTAACATTAAATAGCGAGTGTTTTTTGTATGAAAAAAAAATTGAATGTAGGTATAGGTTTAATGATGCTATTGTTTGTTGCTGCTTGTGGCACAAAAGAAGACGATCAAACCAAACAAATTTTTGAGCAAGGTAAAATTGATCCTGATTTGATACCGAATAAAATTGGTTATGTGCCGCAATACCCGTTCTTTACAAATTTTTTAAATCCTGTTGATGTGT
Source organism: Bacteroidota bacterium (assembly GCA_041302975.1). Classification (GTDB taxonomy): domain Bacteria; phylum Bacteroidota; class Bacteroidia; order UKL13-3; family UKL13-3; genus UBA6183. The sequence continues at coordinate 15,698 of JBFYQC010000224.1, read as the reverse complement.
ATGTTGGATTTGATGAAATGGTATATGTGGTTGACGACAGGGGATTAAATATTTTAGACCAAACTGGTAAATTGGCATTAACCATAAATATTCCAGGTGCTACAGATGTTACTCAAGACAGACGCTTGCATACTTATGTATTGGGTCGTGTAGAAGATCCTTTGTTAGGTAATAGAGCAGCAGTTTATCATTTGATTAATACGGCAACAGGCAATTACCAGATTGTAGATACGCTTACACATCCATTAAATGACGATTCACGCAGGGCAACTGCAAACCGCCAAGCTGATGATGAAGCAGTTCAGTTTACCGGTATAACTACTTTGCATGATAATACGGTTTATGTAACACGTACCGGTCCTAGAAATGATGTAAACACATTTGTAAGACCCGATAATGGTGTGTTGGTGTACGATGCAGAAGGAAAAAACATAGGGTTTGCAACTGGGTTAAACCCTAACAACTCAAGCTTGAAATCAGCTATTGGAATAAGTAGTATTGCAAGTTACAGTGCACCTCCTCAACGTTTGCAAGGGATGAGTGAATCAAAAAGCTTTCTTATTACACAAGCTGGACAACCTCAAAATGTTGAGTATCGTGCTTTGATAATTAATGTTTATGACGACCCTGAATTGGGAACACAATATGGGGAATCACCACAGTATTTATCGTTTGATAATAGTAAAGCGGATAGATTTTTATATGAAAGTTATCGTTTTAGAAAGCCTGAAGATTGCTTCATAGCACCTGATAATTTGGGTTATATGTTTGTGGTAGATAGTGAGACAGATTCTTTATATGTTTTTACACCACAAGGCTATGAGGGAGTTAACCCACCCGCAAACTCTGGGATAACTAAACAAGTTGTTGTTTCCTTTGGTGGTTATGCCAGTGATGGTACAAATACAGGCCCGTTTAGTTTTAACGACCCTAGTGGAGTTTGTTATAACCGAAGAACAATATATGTGGCAGATAAAAAGAACAACCGTATTTGCCGTTACAAGTTAAGTACCGATTTGGAGTAAGTAATATAGGTAAACTTACCTCGGTTTTTTTGCCGCTCACCTAAAAAGTTTCAATTTAATTAAACCTTTGTGTTGTTTTGCGGTCCTAGTTTTTCAATAAATAGACAACTATTAAGCATGCGTAAAAGTTATTCAACTGTATTTCTATTATTTATAACTACAATCTCTCTTTTTGCCCAACGACCAAACATGGGAGGGCCTGGTATGCGAAAAATGCCAGCTATAGGAAGGGTTTATGGTAAAGTGATTGATTCAAAATCAAAACAACCTGTAGATTTTGCAACTGTAACATTATTGGCTATGCAAAAAGATAGTGTAATTAGTGGTATTTTGGCTAAAGCTAATGGCGATTTTAACTTAGATAAATTACCTATGGGGCGTTTTCGTTTGCGAATCGCATTTATTGGATACCAACCTCTAACACAACAGGTAACTATAAGTCCAAATAATATTGAGCAAGATCTGGGTAATATACCCCTTCAGGTTGACACAAAAAGCCTAAATGAATTTGTGGTTGAAGGAGAGAGAGCTGGGGTAGTAATGACGGTTGATAGAAGAATTTATACAGTTGATAAAGATATTTCTGCCCGTGGTGGCACAGGAATTGACGCAGTAAAAAATATACCTGGTTTATCAGTTGATGCAGACGGTGGTGTTACATTACGCAGCAGTAGTCCAACTATTTTTGTTGATGGAAGACCTACTTTATTAACTTTAGAGCAAATTCCATCTGACCAAATTGACAGAATTGAGGTAATTACTAATCCTTCTGCAAAATACGATGCTTCAACTTCTGGGGGAATTTTAAATATTATATTGAAAAAGAATACCAAACCCGGTTACAATGGCTTGGTTACCTTAGGTGCTGGTTATCCAAGTAGATACAACGGTATGCTTAATTTAAATGTAAAAGAAGGTAGAAGTAATTTTAATATCTCATATAATATTAACACAGCAAGTAATCCAACTAAAGGTTTTACCAATAGAACGCTTTTGCGCAGTGGAGAAACAACTGGTTTTTATAATCAAGATAATGATGTTGTAATGGATAGGTTGATGCAAAACGGCCGAATAGCCTACGATTACAATTTAACAAATCGTACAACGTTATCCTTGAGCCAAGGAGTTATGAGTGGAGGGTTCGATTCAGATGAATATCAATCATTTAATGACCGCGATTCAATAAATTCTTTAATTACTTATGGTACTAGAAGTACAACAGGAATAACCAACTGGAACAATTATAGTACACAATTACAGCTCAGAAAAACATTTCCAAAAAGAGGAAAGGAATTATCGACAGACATTACTTACAATTATGGTAAACGTAAAAGTAATAGTGATTTTATTACTAACAATTACAATAACGTAGGTCAATCTATTACACCGCAAGAATTTCAAGTAAACAGAGGTTCAGGCAGTAGCAATACATTTACTTATCAATTAGATTTTACAAATCCGATTACTGATACAGCTAAATGGGAGTTTGGATTACGTAGCAATTATAAAGAGGACATTTCTATACTGGACGTTGGATATCGTAATAATAGTTCTGGAGAAGTAATGATGGATTCCACCTTATCAAATAATTATAAAATAAGTGATTTGGTAAATGCTGCTTACGTAACTTACTCAAATATGTACAAACCAATGGGTATTGGATACATGGTTGGTTTACGATTTGAGCAAACGCGTTTTATTGGCGAGTTGGTTGGTAAAAACCAGTCGGTGGAGTATTTGTATCCTGATGGAATGTCGAATATAGCGAAGGCATTTTTCCCAAGTATTTATTTAACAAAACGTATTGGCGAAAAGCACGAAATACAAATGAATTTTGCCCGTAAAATAAATCGTCCTGGATTTATGCAAGTGATGCCGTTTATTATGTTTGCAGATAAGATGAATTACCGCACAGGTAATCCGCTGTTACGACCTGAATTTATAAATTCTATGGAGGCAAATTACAACCGTATTTTTACCAATGGTAATTTGTTTACATCTGTATATGTTAAACAAACAGAAGGTGCCATTACACAATTTGCTCAAAAATACAATGATACCTCTGATGTGTTATTGAATACATTTATTAATGGTAACACGATGTATAATATGGGTTGGGAGAATAATTTTAAAACCAACTTCTTAAAAAAGAAGCTAGATGTAACAATTAACTTAAATGGTTTTTTTACTGATATTAGTGCTAATGTGGGGAATACAACAATACAAAACAGCGGCTTTAGCTGGAATACAAAAGTTATTGTAAGTTATAAGTTACCCAAAAAATATACTCTGCAGGTTAATGGTAATTACGAGGCTCCAAGAATTATTCCGCAAGGCAAAACGCTTGATCAATACTCTGTAGATATATCATTAAACAAAGAGATTATGAAAACATTAAGCTTTAACTTAGTAGTTAATGATGTATTTAACACCAGACGTTTTGGAACATATTATGAAAGCAATATAATGGAGCAAAACATAAGCCGTAGACGTGAAACCCGCTTTGTGCGTTTGAGTGTAACCTGGCGATTTGGTGAGATGGACGCTTCATTGTTCAGAAAACGCAGCAATCAAAAACGCGGAGATAGCAATGGTGGTGGAATGGATATGGAGTACTAAACTGAATAGTAGGAAGCATAAAAAACCCGATAGCAGTAAATACTATCGGGTTTTTTTATATTGGTTTGTTATAATTATAGAATACCCATTTTCTTTTTAACGGCACCCATAATGTTATCTCCATCTGGTTTGTATAATAATGGAGTACCAGGGCTGCTATCAAATACATAAGTGTAACCACCTTCTTTTGCAACCGTGCTTATTGTACTTTTAGCTTTTTCAATAATTGGTTTTAACAATTCTTGCTCTTTGCTGCGTGCATTTTCTTGCGCATTCTCTTGAAACTCTTGGATACGGGTTTGCATGTCACGTAGTTCTTTTTCGCGTAAATCTTTAATAGCATCGCTCATGGTTGCTTGATTTTTTTGATAAGTAGCCAATTTGGTTTCAAACTCATCACTCATTTTTTTCAACTCATCTTGCAAGGTTTTGCTAAATGCTTCCATATCGGTAGTTGCCTTCTTGTATTCAGGCATCAAACGCATTAACTCTTGAAAATCAATGTAGGCAAACTTGTTTTGTGCATTGGCTTGTGTTGCGCCAAAAAATGTAGCTATGGCAATAGCCAATGTAATAATTGTTTTTTTCATGGTATTTATTTATTGTCTTTCTTTTGCTGATTTTGGTTGTCTTTATTTTTGGTAACTGCAACGCCAAGTTCTGTTAAAACCTCATCACTTTTGTCGTATTTGGCATTAGAATACAACATAATCATATCGCTTCCTTTGGCAAATATAAAATCTAAAGCACCTTGTTTTGCAACTTTTTGCACGGCATCAAAAACTTTGTCTTGTATTGGTTTAATTAATTCTTGCCTTTTTCTAAACAATTCACCTTCGTATCCAAATTTTGCGTTTCTGTAGTCTCTTAATTCTTTCTCTTTGTCTTTAATTTCCTGTTCACGTTTTTTACGTAATTCCTCAGTTAATAAAACTTGCTCAGCAGTAAAATCTCGGTACATTTTATCAATTGCAGCCTGTTTCTTTTCTATTTCTTTTTCCCAATCGGCCGATAGTTGCTCCAATTGCTTTTGTGCCGAGCGGTATTCAGGTAACATATCTAAAATGTATTCTGTATCGACATAAGCAAAACGTTGTGCGTGGGTACTTGCAAAAGCAGTGCCAGTCAACAAAATCAATAAAAAAATCTTTTTCATCATTAGTTTATTTTAATAAATGATTAGAATTGTTGTCCAATTAAGAAGTGGAAATTACCTCGGTTATATTGGCCATCAACTGAATAGGTTGGGGCATCAAATCCATAACCGTAATCCAAACCAATCATACCAAACATAGGTAAGAATATACGAACACCTGCACCTACCGAACGATAAATCTGAAAAGGATTATAATCTTTAAACTTTAACCAAGCACCACCTGCTTCTGCAAATAAAAGAGGGAATACAGTAGCTTGAGGATTTAAGGATATTGGATAACGCAATTCAAAAGTATACCTGTTGTATATCGTTCCTCCTTCACGTACTTGTTGTTCTACCGTTCCAAGAGAAGTGTTATATCGATCGCTTCTTATAGGTGTTAATGAGTTGTCTTGATATCCTCTTAATGCTATCAATTCACGCCCATCTAAATTCCATCCCATTAAACCTGCACCACCAACCCAAAAACGCTCAAATGGTGTCATTCCAACTTCACTATTATAAGAACCAATAAATCCAAAGTTTGCACGACTCATAACAACTAGTTTACCAACAATTGGAGTAAAGAATGTTGCATCAAATTTCCATTTATGAAACTCAAGTAAGCGATATCTTTTCGCAGGATCCAATGTTTTATAATCGACTCCATTAAATGCAGAGTAGGGCGGAGTGGCCTGGATAGATAATGAAATATTTGAACCACTACTTGGATATATTGTTTGATTTGTTGAGTTACGGGATAAAACGAAACGTAAGCTAAAGCTATTTGAAATACCTTCAGGAACACTGGCAATGTAACTTTTACCATAAATGTCGAACATGTTATTATAGCGCTGTAGGTTTAAAGAATATTGGGCTACAAAATAGTCATCAGGCCATTTTAAACGTTTTGCTATACCAATGCTGGCTCCAGTTGTAAATAGTGCTGAACGTAATGCTTCACCTTTCCGGTAACCATTACTTTGCACTGAGTGGAATATAGAAACTGTTAATGCATTTGGTTTTTTGCCACCTAACCAAGGCTCTGTAAATGATGCGCTGTATGATTGGAAAAAAGTACCGTTACTTTGGGCACGTAAACTTAATCTTTGCCCATCACCGCTAGGAACGGGGGTCCAAGCTTTAGAATCAAACATTTTTCGTGTAGAAAAATTATTGAGGGTTAATCCTAGTGTTCCTACAACACTGTACATACCCCAACCTGCAGAGAGCTCAATCTGATCGTTTGGTCTTTCTTCAACCTTATACTCTATATCAACTGTTCCATTTTCGGGGTGTGGAACCGGATTAACATTTAATGCTTCTGGGTTAAAATAACCAACGGTAGCCAATTCACGCAAACTACGTGTAATGTCGCTTCGGCTAAATAATTGTCCTGGTTTGGTGCGTAATTCTCGTAAAATAACATGGTCACTTGTTTTTGTATTACCAACAATAGTTACTTTATTAATTCGTGCCTGAGGGCCTTCACTCATACGTAACTCTAAGTCAATAGAGTCTCCTTCAACTAACACTTCAACTGGTTCAATTCTAAAAAACAAGTAACCATCATCCATGTATAAAGTACTGATGTCTAATTCTGTTTGGCTCATGTTCAAGCGAGACTCAAGTAGCGCTTGGTTGTATACATCACCGCGTTTAATTTTTAAAATTTCATGTAATTGTTGGTTGTTATATTTGGTATTGCCAACAAACTTAACATCTCTATAATAATATTTTATGCCTTCGTTTAGCGTAATGTTTATGTTTATTGATTTTCTATCGAAACGATAGATGCTATCTTTAATTATCTCAACATCACGATAACCTAAAGTTAAATATTTTTCTATAATTTTCTTTTTGTCTTCTTCGTATTCACCCTCAATGTATCTCGATTTAGCAAGAAAACGTTTACGTTCTTTTGTTTTTTTAAGGGTACGTTTAATTTTATTTGAAGGAACGGTTGTATTACCAATAATGTTAATGCTATTTATTTTAACCTTTTCACCTTGATTTACTGTAATACGTAATTTTGAAGTATTCTTGCGTGGATCATCAGGAATCGTTTCGAAAGTTGCATCAGCATCTAAAAAACCTTTATCAATAAAGTGTTTTTTAATTTGATTACGGGTAGAGTTTAGCATGTTATCTGTTATAATTTGTCCAGATTTTATGGTTAACTCATCACGTAAACTTGTTGCCTTACTTTTGCGTAATCCTTTGATAGTAAATGTGGATAACCGTGGTTTTTCTCTTAACATAATCTCGAGAGAAACTTTGTCATCGGTAATATCTAGGATGCTAATTTTAACATCATCAAATAGTTTTTGTTTCCACAAATTATTGATGGCTTTTGAGATGTCATCACCAGGGATTTTAATCTTTTGGCCAATTTCTAAACCGGATAATACTTGCAAAACACTTTTATCGTAGTAGTTTGTTCCGCTAATTAATACACCAGTAATTTCATAAGTTTTAGGGAAACTATAATCGATATATCCCATTTTAGATTTTGAAACAGAACTTGTGTCTTGAGCAATGGAAACTAAAGCAGCAAGCATGCTTAAAATCGCGAAAAAAATATGTTTTATAACTTTCATTAAACGGCTAATTGTTCGCTTGTTTTACCAAAGCGTCTTTCTCTTTGTTGGAAATTTTGAATGGCCTCATATAAATTTTCTCTGTTAAAATCAGGCCAAAGTGTATCGGTAAAATAAAATTCACTATAGGCCAATTCCCATAATAAAAAATTACTAACCCGATGTTCACCACTAGTACGTATCATCAACTCTGGGTTTGGAATGCCATTGGTTGATAGATGTTCGTCAATTGTCTTATCAGTAATATCAGTGGGCAAGAGGTTTCCTTCTATAACTTTTTTTGCTATTTCCTTAACAGCATTGGTAATATCCCACTTGGCACTATAGCTTAATGCAAGTACTAGAGTCATGCGGGTATTATTCTTGGTTTCTTCTATAGCGGCCGAAAGTTCTTTGAAGCACTTTGGAGGTAAATCGTTCATGTTTCCAATTGCTTGTAACCTGATGTTATTTTTCATCAAAGTATTGGTTTCTTTTCTTATTGTGGCCACAAGTAGCTCCATCAATGCTATTACCTCTAATTGCGGTCGATTCCAATTTTCTGTAGAAAAAGCGTATAGGGTTAAGTATTTAATACCGAGTTCAGCTGCTGCTTCTGTAGCTTCACGCACTGATTTCACACCATTTTGATGTCCAAAAATTCGAAACTTACCTTTTTCTTTAGCCCAACGACCGTTACCATCCATAATTATGGCTATATGTTCCGGCAATCTTTGCGCGTCAATCTTAGTTTTGAGGCTCATTTTTGGTTTAAAAAATATAAGGTAGCGAATTTAATAAAATCTAGCACACTTAATACGAGTAAATATGCGATAAGTTACACTAATGTTGGCAACAAAGTAAAAATCGTTAAAATCTGGGTTACCCCTTTGATAACCTTCTTTGTTTAAAAATGCTCCTTCGTTAAGTGAATATGAAGGATCTGCTAATGAAGCCCCTGCTAATCCTTTGTTTTTGAGTTGTTTGCTTGGATCAATGTATGTATTACTAACATCATCCAAATAGTCTGTATATGTTTTTCTTAAACCCAAACTTCCTTCTAAACTCATTTTTTTACTTGGCATCCACTTAACACCTATTCCCATGGGCATAACCACGGCTACGCCACTATATGATTTACCTTCTGTTTCATATTGGCGTAAATCATACCATTGATTTTGGTATTGCCCTTGAGGGTTAAAAAAAGCAGCACCTAAACCCCAATATACGAAAGGGGTGAAGTGTTTATCTGTGACTCCTGTGCCATATTTAAAGTAGTTAAATTCAACTAATCCGGCAAGTTCTGTTATATCTGTTCTAAACGTTATGTTTCTTGCTTTGTTGTAGCTAAAGTTTTCATCGCTTCCGCTTACCCTTAGTTGCGTTCCTATTGCTGTTATTGCCCAAGTGTTGTTAAGATTTAATCGTGCAAAAATACCACCTGCTAACTTGGTTTCACCAATTACCATATGTTGGGCAAGATCGCCAGTGTAATTGGCTAAGCCAGCATGTATACCTAGCTCAACTTTCTGCGCAAAGGCGTAAAAACTGGAGAGGATTAATAATACACAAAAAAGAATTTTAAACTTCACTAATACTTATAACGCTTAAAGTCGCGGACATAGCATACCAGTGTTCTGAAAAATATAAGAAATGCTAAATCCAGCTAGAAAATACATATCGGTTCCAAATATTATTCCTGGTGTTGTTCTCAAATTACCTTCTACCGCAACTGGTATGCTAGGGTAGTCTGAGGATACTTCGTCTGTTCTATTAGCTAAACTACCGGCTGTTGGTCCATATGCACGAGCTACTACGTTGGCATTTGCATATTTACCTCCAATGTCGTCTAAATATTTTGTAAACGTAAAACGTACTCCTGCTTCAACACCAACGACAAAATTTTGTGAAACGCGTTTTTTTAAACCAATACCCATTGGAATACAAATGGTGGTTAAGTCGTATTTTTTTAAATTGTTGTATTGTGTGGTTCCTTGTCCTTCAGTTCCTAAAGGTTGTAATTCGAAAATGTTTCCTTGGAACTCTGTTTTAGGGTTAAAGTGAAATATTCCAATGCCTCCGAAAATATACGGAACAAAGGGTTTTCCTCCTCTTCCAGATAGTTTATTAGGTATTAAATTATACTCTGCATGAACAGAAAATTCGTAAATATCGCTGTGGAAGTTTGTATTCCTTATTTTGTTTTTGGCTTTTGAAGCCAAAGAATCTGCTCCTGATACTTTCCCGTAAGCAATCATGCCTTTGAAAGTAAGGCGTTGGCTCACGTTATATCTTCCCATTACGGCTGCACTGGGATGAAATTGATCAAAACGCATTTTTTGTTCACTAACATCACCAATGTAATTTGATACACCACCATATACACCAAACTCAATGTTTTGGGCAACAGCAGAAACTACTATCAATGTAGAAGATAATGCTAAAAAGTGTTTGAATTGTGAAAATATATTAGCCCCCATAAACAACAAATATAGGTTTATAGCTTAAAACGCAAAATGTTTATGAAAGTTGTAAGGTAAGCTATTAAAAGTTAATAGCTTATGTTTTTAATAATAAGCTTGTTAGTAAAATCGAGGACAACGAATAGCTTTTCCATAGCTTCTACCGCGGCTTCCGCTACCACCACCAGTGGCTTCTCCAAAAGTGTAAGCAGCTGTTATGCCCATGGTAACGTAAAAATCGCTAGCGCCTAAAAACTGATTTAATCCGTTTGATCCTGTTCCTTCTTTTACATTTCCCATTTTACTTCTTAAATCTCCTGGATTTTTATTTGCCGTGCTACGTGCGTAATAATATTCAGTTAAGGTTGGGAATGGCGTTGTACTAGGGGTTTGATAAAAGTTGTCAGGAGCAATGTCGTCAATGTAAGAAGTATTGGTGTATCGAATTCCTAACTCAAAACCTAATTGAAATTTACGAGCCACATAGTATCGGGCACCAAAACCAAAAGGAACACAAATAGCGTTTTGAGTATAAGCGACTCCTGATAATTGTAACGGAGCTAAACTTTGCATTTGGCCCTTGTAATCGCTTTTAGGGGTAAAATTAAACATTCCCACACCGCCAAACAAATAAGGAATGAATGGATTTGCAAATCTTCTTCCTCTGTTGCGGTCTTCTATTAAATTCCATTCTAATTGTAAAGATCCTTCAAGGATATTAGTTTCAAATGTCCAGTTTCGTTGTCTTTGCCATTCACTTTCACTAAGTTGGTCATCACCAGAAACTTTGTTATATCCTCCGTATGCTTTAATTGCAAATCTACCACCAAGTCTGTAACGCAAGAACCCTCCTACTGCTGCACGCATTGTACTTGGCTCCAATTCGTTAACCACATCACCGTAATAATATGATCCACCCAAAAGGAGTCCGGCATCTAATTTCTGTGCCGTTAAATTTCCACGAACAACAGTGGTTAGTATTAAAAGTGTTAAAATCCTATAAAAAGTTTTCATTCAAAAGGGTTTATGATGGTACAAAACTATTATAATAAACTACAATTCCAAAGGTATTATGTTAGAGTTCGTTAAAAGGCAGCTACTTTATGTATTCCTATTGTCAACGCCCCACATTAATTTTTTACGAAGTGTGTTCAAATAATTTTCTTCATTAAAACGAATGAGGTGGAACAGAAAATCGGCTTTTCTAACAGCAAGTTGTGTAGTACTATTAATAGTTTCTGAGCGAGAATCAAGAGATACTAAATAGCTAGTTGCTCTACCTTCAATTTCAAAAGACAATACGTTTTGGTCGCTAACAATAATGGGTCTTACATTTAAATTGTGTGGTGCAACTGGTGTTATTGCAAAGCTTGCACTTGTAGGGTAAAGTATCGGACCTCCGCAGCTTAAGGAGTATCCTGTCGAGCCGGTTGGTGTTGCTATAATTAATCCATCACTCCAATATGAATTCAAGAATTCTCCGTTAATATATGAATGAATAATAATCATAGAAGAGGAGTCTTTTTTGTGAATTACAAAATCGTTTAGTGCATATTTTACTCCTCCGAAGAGTGGTTGATTTGATTCAAGCTGTAAAACAGAGCGGCTGTCAACCTGGAAATGACCTTTACTTAAATTCTCGAGCGCTTTTTGGCACTCATCCATACTTACGCTTGCTAAAAACCCAAGCCTTCCACTATTAATACCTAACACTGGAATTTGTAAGTCTCTAATATAAGTTAAACAATCGAGCATTGTTCCATCGCCCCCAATGCTAATCATGTAGTCAACACTGCTTTGCTTAAGTAATTCGTAGCTATCGAAACTATTTGTTTCTTTTATCCTTATTTCGGCTTGTTTACATTGAATGAGGAAGGTTTCTTCTACTAAGAAACTAATCTCGTTTTGGTGCAGGAAATCAAACAGGCTTTGTAACTGTTTCTGATATTCCTTTTTATAAACCCTGCCGTATATAGCGAGTTTCATAACTTTAGGTATTAATATATTTTATCAACCAATCTAATCGTTGGTTCAAATTGTCTGCTATCTCGCTGAGTTGGTGCACAGATTTTATGTTGTAATTATAGCGTTCTAGGGTGTGAAGTACAGTTTTTATCTCAACAGAATTAAACTTCAAACTAATTTCCAATTTATTGTTTTCCAGGTTCCTAATAAATAAGCTTGTTATTTTAAAGTCGTTACTTTCGCTAATACGAGCTATCTCGGTTAACGAGTAATCTCTAGGAAACATTTCTAGGGTTACTATTGCTCCAGGTAAACTATTTGCACTATTTTTAGTATATGCTTTTAGTAGATCAGCTAAAGCTACTGCCCCTATATAGTTTTGTTGCTCATCGCAAACTGCCAAAGTAGTAGCATTAGTGTCATGCATTATACGGGCAATGTCAAACAAATGTGTATTAGCCGGAATGAACATAAGCTTGCCATCCATAGCTTGTCCAACAGTTTTACTTTGAGTTTTTTCTGCCTTACTTATGTGTAAGTATCCCAAAAGTTTTCCTTGTTCAACAACGGGCATTTCTACCACTTTTGCATCATGCATAAAACTGATTGCAGCCTCACACAAATCTCCACGTTTTAGTGGGATTATATGGTCTGATATCAGTTCTTCGGCTATCATTATTTTATAAGTTTTTTTGGTAAAATGCTTCAGCAATCCTATTAAATTCCGCTGGATGCTCCATCATAGCCACATGCCCACATTTATTTAAAAAATGCAATTCAGAGTTTGGAAGTAAATCGTGAAATTCTTGCCCAACATTTGGAGGAGTTATTACATCTTCTTTGCCCCAAATCAAACAAACAGGGATTTTAATATTAGGAATATCTTTTCGCATGTTATGCCTGATAGCAGATTTAGCCATAGTTAAAATACGTAAAACTTTCATCCTGTCATTAACTGTTTCAAACACTTCATCTACTAATTCGTCTGTGGCCGTTTTTGGATCGTAAAAGGTAATTTCTACTTTCTTTCTAATAAAATCCCTGTCTCCCTTTTTGGGATAATTTCCGCCCATTGCGTTTTCGTATAAGCCACTACTACCAGTTAACAGTAGTGTTTTTACATTTTCGGGGTGCTTTTTTAGGTATACTAAGGCCACATGTCCACCGAGAGAATTGCCCAATAGATTTACCGATTTGAAATTTTTGTATGCTATAAATTCGTGAATGAAATTAGCTAAACCTTCAACACTTAGGCTTAATATGTTCATTTCAAAAATGGGCATTAATGGAATTACTACTTTGTATTTTTTTGAGAAATGCTCGGTTACATCTCTCCAATTACTAAGAGCTCCAAATAATCCGTGTAAAAGAAGAAGTACTTCGCCTTCACCTTCTTCAATGTAATTAAACTTGCCTTCTTGTTTTATCGCTATATCCATTTATTATGTTACGAATTGCAACCAAATATAAGAAAATTAACTTATCATAAACTTTGTTGTACAATAACCACAAAGTTTTTTATCAAGGTTAACCCTTGCTTGGTTAGGCATGATTCAGGATGAAACTGTATGCCAATTATTGGCAATTCATTGTGAGTGAGTGCCATAACCTCTCCGTCTAAGGTTTGTGCAATAATTTGTAACGGATGTTTAATGTTGTTTAAAATTAAAGAATGGTACCTAGTCACTTCAAAAATTTGTGAGATATTTTTGAAAAAAGGATGATTTTGATGTTGAGTTAAATCAACTTTACCGTGTTTTGGAAGTTTGGCTTTTTGCAATGATGCGCCAAAGTATTCTCCAATGGCTTGATGTCCTAGACAAACTCCTAGTATAGGCTTCGTTTTATGGTATTGGTCAATTAATCTCATCATTTGGCCTGAATGCGAAGGTGTTTGTGGTCCTGGAGAAAGCACCAAGGCATGGTAATTACCAATAAAGTCGTTATTGTTTAATGCAATACTATCGTTACGAACAACATCGCACAAAACGCCACATTGCCGAATATAATCTGCAAGCATGTGGGTAAAAGAGTCATAGTTATCTATCAGTAAAAACTTCATTTTACCGCTTTTTGGTACACTTGCAAAGTGAGGTTGATGTGGTTTTGCCAGGTAAATTGTTGCTCACGCATTTTACCATTCTCAACCAATTCCAACCGCAGTTTGGTGTTGGTTAAAACTTCATTTATAGCTGTGGTTAATTGTTGCACATTTGTGGCATCAACATAAAAAGCAGCATCACCACCAACTTCTGGTAAACTTGTAGCATGGTGAGCAACTACAGGTATTTCGGCACTAAACGCCTCGAGCATGGGTATACCAAACCCTTCGTATGTTGATGGGAAAATAAATAACCTAGCATGTTGGTAAACGTACCGTAATTCGTCATCACTTAACTTAGCATGATGTATTTTGTTTTGGACGTTTAACTTTTGTGCAAGAGTTATTTCTTCATTACTGAATGATGCACTTCCGGCACAATACAAGTGTAAGTTGGGATGATTATTTGATAACTGAGCAAATGCATGCAATAAAGAAATAAAGTTTTTGTAACCACCTCTTTCTCCTGTAAAGAGTATGTAATTATCAGGAAGACTTTTTGGCTTGATACCTTGTTTAGGTAATGATTGTGCCAATGGTATAATGTTTACCTGTTCAGGATTTACAAATGGATAAATACGAAGTAAATCTTTTTTTGTATGTGCTGAAACTACTATGATTTGTTTAGCTAATTTAATGTTTTCAGCTTTCATTTTAGCCATTTGCGCATAGTGAGGATTGTTTGGTGTCTGTTCGTGAATTAAATCATGTACAGTAAAAACCAGGGGCATATTTATACGTGTTAATGCCTGTAAATAATAATCGGCATAAAATGTAGGATGAAAAACATCGGCAGTATTTTTATTTATGGCATTAATGGTTTTTTGATGTGAATACCGCCCATAAATACCCCTAATTAATTTTCCTTTAAGTGGAAACTGATATGATTTTAAAAAGGAGTTGATATTTGGTTTTAGTTGCAAGAGGTATTCGTTTTCTGAATAATTGCAATTAAACAACAATTGGTGTTGAGGGGTATGTTCGATTCCTGCTATAAGTTTGGCAAAAATGCGCGAAACACCACCAAAACGCTGTCTAAAAAAAATTTCATCATCAAACAAAATCCGCATAACCTAGCTCATTAATTTATGGTCGCTAAAGGTTTTCGATTGCAGGCCTAGTTTAGAGAACCAATACAACCCAAACTTACTGCCTTTGTAAAGTAATTTAAATATTAGCGAATTTATAGGTTTTTTACTCAATACATGAAAATTTGAGCCGTTTGATGACAGGTGTAAGCCATGCTTTTTGGCTAAATGTAAAAGAGATTTTTGGTGGTAAAAAGCAATGTGCTGACCATGGTTAAAAGCATAATACCACCAATCTTTATTGGGTGTTTTATCCGGTAGAAGTTCTGTAGAGAAAATAATGTTATCTGTATAAGATAACATATCCATTAGTTTGTCTTCCGGGTTATCCAGGTGTTCAAAAACTTCGAAAGCAGTAATGGCTTTATAAGTTGTTCCAGATTTGTGTTCAAACCCGATTGAAACTAAGTTTTTCGCATATTCATCAACCCAATAATAATCGAACCCAACATCACGCATCATACGCGTGAAAATACCGTATCCACCTGCGTAGTCTAAATATTTTTCGTTTTTACCAAATATAAAACTGATAAGAACTGTTACAATACTTCTAAAGCGCTCATTGCGGGCTATAATACCGGTATCATTATTGTTTATGGCGCTTTGGTATGCCTCGTTTAACCAATATGGTTTTTCTGTTTGAATAAAATGGCAATTTTCGCATTGTTCGTATTGCACATCATACTTATTGAGTACTTTGGCTAGAAACAATGCTTGTGTGTTG
>JBFYQC010000223.1:0-3784 GCA_041302975.1 Bacteroidota bacterium | reverse complement strand
ACTTAATTAAATAAAAGTGTGTTTAATTTTTGTTTGGCATTTTTAATTATAGTTTTATGGCTCGAAATCAAATTTCAATAAATAAAAAATGCTCCAGTGATTGGTTAAACACCCAAAATTAACAAGGCTTTATTGTCGCTAATTTCAGATTCATGCATAGTATATTATTCAAGTAATAAAATTCATTTTAATAGCTGCTTTATTTGGAATTTTATTATCACAACGCCAACAACTTCGGCTTGTTATGTTAATCACGCATATTTATTTATTAGGGTCGCTATATGCCTGGTTATTAATTAAGGTGTAATCAGTAAGTGTTTTTAAAAACGCAACTAAATCAACTTTGTCTTGAGGAGTAAGCATCAGTCCTTTTTCTTTGGTAAATCTTAAGGTAGGATCTAAAGTGGTTGATTCCTTTAATCCATTATTGTAATGATTAATTACTTCTTCTAATGTTTTTATACTGCCATCACTCATGTATGGTGGTGTTAAAGCAATATTACGCAACGTGGTTACTTTAAATTTGCCTTTGTCATTTATGTTTCCGGTTACGCCTTGTCTGCCTATATCGGTTATTTCTGACTCTGATTTGTTACCATTGTTCATGTAACGATTATTCGAAAAGTTTGGTCCCGAATGGCAGTGTGCACAATCAGCACCCGATAGCCCGGGGAAACTTGGATTGTACTCAGCAAAAAATAAAACCCTGCCACGCTCTTCCGAGCTATCCAATGTTAACTCGCCTCTTCTATATTTGTCGTATTTAGTATCGTTTGATATGATGCTATGCATAAATTGTTCGAGTGCCAATGCAATTTTTCTTGATGTAATTTCTTCGCTGCCGAAAGCACGCATAAATTGGTCGCGGTATGTTTTACTTTTTGAAAGTTTGCTTACTACACTATCTAAATTTTCATCCATTTCAAGTTCATCCTGAATAGGCATTAATGCTTGTGTACGTAATGAGTCTGCTCTTCCATCCCAAAAAAATCCACCTGTGTTCCAAGCCATGTTTACAACAGTCATCGAGTTACGTTTACCCAATAACCCATGTATGCCTATTGATAGCTTTGCTGTGTCTGTAAATGCAAATTGTTGTTGATGACAAGAACCGCAAGATTGTGTGCTGTTGTCTGATAACATTTTTTCGTAAAACAACATACGTCCGAGTTTCACACCTTGTATGGTTAACAAATTATCATCAGAAATTGGTGGTGCCGGAAACCCCGCATGATTCAGGGTATAAGGTGTTGGGTCGTATTTAACTGCAGATGTGTTATCTTGTTGTTCGGTATCGTCTTTTTTACATGCTATTAACAATGTGGTAACTGCTATAAATAATGTGATGAGAACGTTATATTTCATGTTAATTGTTTTTAAAAAGTGGGTTGTTAATAAACGATTCGTCTGTTAAGGTTTTTAAAAATGCCACCAAGTCGTTTATTTCTTCTTGTGTTAAGTTTAGGGGTTTAATTAAACTGCTTTTGTTCGGATGGTTGTGTCCGCCTGAATTATAATGTGCCACTACATCATATAAAGTTGCTTTGTTTCCATTGTGCATATAGGGTGATGTTTTTTCTATGTTGCGTAGCGTAGGCACTTTAAATTTTGCCTTATCTATAGCTTGTTTGGTTACCCTTGCTCTTCCTTCATCACTGTATACCTCACTTAATCCGTTGTTTTCAAAAGCAAAATTGGTAAAGTTAAACCCGGTATGACAATTACTGCAATTTGTTCTTGTACTTGTAAATAAATTAAACCCGCGTAATTCTTGTGTGGTTAATGTGGTTTCTTTCCTAATGTATTTATCGTATTTGCTATTACCACTAATCAATGTGCGTTCGAAGTTGGCCAATGCACGCGTAATCACATAATAGTCAAGTTCTCTGTTATAAGCTTCTTTACTCATATTTTGATAGGTGCTGTTGTTAGCTAATCTTTTGGCTATTTCTACAATGTTAAAATCAAACTCTACATGTTCTTGTATGGGGACCAAAACCTGCATTTCTAATGTTGGGTTACCACCATCAAAATTGTAATAAGGTTGGTAAGCCACATTGGTTAAAGTAGGTGCGTTTCTTACACCAACAGCGTCATCAACTCCTAAACTAAATACCTTGTTATCGGCCATGGCAAATTGGGTTTGATGACAAGAACCGCAATTAATGGTTTGCGTGCGCGATAAGGCTTTATCATAAAATAATTTCTTCCCAAGTTTCCACCTGCTATATGTGTAGGCGTTATCTTCCGGATACTTTATGGCCGGAAAATTTGATGGTGGTGCAAAGTTTGGCTCATAAGTAGCCTCTTCCTTTTTTTCGCACGATAAAAGGAAGAGCAACATACAAGAAAATAATATGGCAGTATGTGTTTTCAATAGTGTTATTGTACCACCAATTTTTGGGCACCAATAAATGTATTGTTGTTATACACTTGTACAAAATAGATACCTTTATTTTTTAAATTAAAGGGATGGACTGATGTAGCCGTAAATTGCTCTTCAACACAAACCTTACCGGTAATATCAGTAATTACAATTTTATTAAAAAGCGCTTGGTTTGAAACCGATAAAACAAAAGCTCCGTTTGAAGGATTTGGTGTAAGACCTAAATCAATACTGGTTTTGGTTTCGTTTAGGCCTGTTAAAATTGTTCCTGGTTTAAAAACATTGTCTCTAAAATTAAATAACAGTTTTTGTGCCTCATCAGTATCTCCATGCGAAACTAAATTTTGGGTTACATTAATATCTTTTATAGCTTTGGTATAATCTGCATCAATAGCTATAATCCAATTCCCGTTTTTTTCGGTAGCTGATTTATTTATTGATGTAGAAAAATAATTAACACTACCTAAAGAGTGAATTTCATATGTGCTTACCATGCCAATACCAGCAACGCCCTCCATGGCTGCAAAACGATAACCTGACTCCCAACCCCAATGCATAGAAGGAGATTTAGGTGCAAGTGGGTGAGAGGCTGGCCATAAACTTGGATCGGCATTGTTATTAGGGGTGTCAACACCAATACTAAATTGTATGCCTTCAATGTTATTTACATTAAAAGAGCCTAACTCAATATCTGTATTTGCCCCTGCGTTAATTAAGGCGTATAAGTTGTTAACGGGGGTAGTTTGACCACCATCATGTTTAATAATTATTTTAGATAAATAATACTCCATACGGGTTACATTAAACTCGTTATCTAAATTGTTAATTGATTTTTGGTTAAAGGCAAATGGAACGGTATCTAAAAAATGATTGATGCGTAATACCACATTTTTTTGTGCGAAGGATTGTGTAAACGCGGCCAATATTGCGGCTATTAGTAATAGTTTTCTCATTGTTCTGTAATTGAAAGTTTTGTGTGAAATAATTTCCTAAATGTTAAAGGATATTAAAAATGATTGAGATGTAGCATAAGTTACATCACACCAAAGTGCCTAAGACCAGATTGGTTAAAGCACGCAAAAACAATACTTTTCCTAAATTAAGAATGTACAATGATGAACGTAAAGCGGATGTTTTATGTTATCAGGCGGAGGTAAACACAGTAGCTGAGTAATGTGTTGTGATGATAGGCATAAACCTTTAAATGAAATACCTTGTTGAGGAGCTAATGCTACAAAAACATTAGCCATTATATTTAAATCGTAGCTCGAATGGCGTTGTTCGTTATCCAGTTTTATAAAAGCAACTTTGTCTTTGCAGCAATCTGTTTTCATTTTTTTGCTGCCACACGCACACTTGTGGTCTTGGTGCTCAAAGTTTACAGATACCCATGTAATG
>JBFYQC010000222.1:0-3938 GCA_041302975.1 Bacteroidota bacterium | reverse complement strand
AAACAACTCTGGGGCAGAGTGCCCACAAGATGTTTACATTTACCAAGTAAATGCCACCAGTTTCAACGGTAAAAAATATACCTACTCTGGTTCTATTACACTTCTTAGATAAATTTAAATTCATCGTTCTAAATAAAACCTGCTAAGTGCAGGTTTTATTTGTTAATGCACAACCATTTAAAAAGATAATGCACAATCAACACAAAAACTTAACTCGAATGTTTCATCTTTGTAGTCTCAAATTCAAAACATGAAAATAGGAATAGTTTGTTATCCAACGTACGGTGGTAGCGGAGTTGTTGCAACAGAGTTAGGTAAAGCGCTTGCTGAACGTGGACATCAAGTACATTTTATTAGCTACAAACAACCTGCTCGTTTGGATTTTTTCACTAACAATTTGTTTTATCATGAAGTATATGTAAGCAGCTATCCGTTGTTTGATTACCCGCCATACGAAACTACACTTACAAGCAGATTGGTTGATGTGGTGAAATTTGAGAAGTTAGATGTATTACATGTACATTATGCCATACCTCATGCATCGGCTGCCATTTTCGCAAAACAAATTCTAGCTACTGAAGGTATTCATATTCCAATTATAACTACGTTACATGGCACAGATATCACATTAGTTGGTAAAGACGCATCATTTACTCCAGTAGTAACTTATTCATTAAATATGTCGGATGCAATAACCTCTGTTTCCGATTCACTAAAACAAGACACATACAAGCATTTTAAAGTTACAAAAGAAATTGCCGTTATTCCTAACTTTATAGACTTCGAACGATTTAGTAAAAAACCTCGTGAACATTTTCGTAAAGCCATTTCATCGCAAGGTGAGAAGTTATTAGTACATACCAGTAATTTTAGAAAAGTTAAGCGTGTGGAAGATGTAGTAAAAACTTTTGCTAAAGTCGCTCAACAAATTGCTTCAAAACTATTATTGGTAGGCGATGGCCCCGAAAGACAACACATTGAAATGTTATGTCGTGAATTAGAGTTGTGTGACAGGGTGATTTTTTTAGGCAAACAAGATCCTGTTGAAGAAATTTTATCAGTTTGTGATTTATTTTTAATGCCTAGCGAAACAGAAAGCTTTGGTTTAGCCGCTCTAGAAGCAATGGCCTGCGAGGTACCAGTTGTGAGTAGTAACGCAGGGGGTATTCCTGAATTAAATATTGATGGTGTTACCGGATTTTTATGCAATGTGGGTGATGTAGATTGTATGGCAGAAAAAGCCATCTACATATTAGGAGATGAAAAACGTTTACTTGAGTTTAAACACAACGCAAAAAAACGGGCCTTAGAGTTTCACATCAATAACATATTACCACAATACGAAAAAGTATACGATACAGTTATTAAAAACAAACAAATCGCTTAGTTATTTGCATCCAAAACAGACAATATTTTTTCGGTGCATTTTAAACCGTGACCGCTAAATAATGTTACCCAAGTTTCTCCTTCAACAATTTCTTGTGCCTTTAATAAACCCGCAATAGTAGCTGCACTGGTAGGTTCTATATAATACCCCTTCGAGTTACATAACTTTAACGCCTGAATAATTTCGTTATCGTTTACTGTTACAAAAATTCCTTGCGTGTTTTTTACAGCGCTAATCATTTCTTTACCTCTTATAGGATCAGCAATGGCAATACCTTCTGCTAAAGTGTATCCGCTTACTACTTTTACCGATTCATTTAATCCTTCAATCCAAGCATTGTAGAGTGGGGCGCAATTTTTTGCTTGTACTGCTACGATTTTAGGCATTTTGAAAATCACATTACTTTCAAACAAATGCTTAAATCCTATGTAACAGCCAAGAACCAAAGTTCCATTCCCAGCTGGCAATACCACAACATCAGGTGCTTTCCAACCAAGTTGCTCACATACTTCGTAGGCAAAAGTTTTGGTTCCATGTAAAAAAACTGAATTGTAACAATGGCTTGCGTAGTAAGATTTTTGTGCGGCCAATAATGCAGCAGCAGCAGTTGCTTCCCTATCCCCATCAACCAAAATTAAGTTTGCACCATAAGCACGAATCTGTGCCAACTTAGCCATGCTTGTTTCTAATGGTACAAAAATATCACAAGCAATATTAGCGTTTGCAGCGTAAGCAGCAATAGAACAACCTGCATTGCCACTGCTATCTTGAACCACATGTTTTACTCCCATTTTTTGGGCATAACTCATAAGTACAGCAGCTCCTCTATCTTTATACGAGCCTGTTGGAAATAGCTGTTCTTGTTTAATAAGGATTTCTTTATTATTTAATTTAACATTTAACATTGGAGTAAATCCTTCACCCATAGAGATGGCATCTTGAACACCAACCGGTAAAAAATGATGATAACGCCACAAATTATTCAGGGTTAGGTCAACTAATTCAACCCTAAAGGTCTCATAGTTAGACGATTTTAAACTATACTGCTCTAATGTTTGTTGTTTTATATCCTTATTGTGCATATTGATACCAAGTTAAGGATAGCAAATTAGAACATTAACAGTCCAAAAGCAATCGTCTTAAATTGTTCTTAAAGTAGATTCTTAAGAAAAAATTAAGTGGTTTGGATTGTATGTTTGAGTTTGGTTTTTGTGATAAAACCTACCATAATTTGAAATAATTATATTGATATGAATAAATTAATTACAACACTTAAACATCTGTCTCTTCTATTGGTGTTAAGTTTAGCGATGGTGCTAACCAATTCAAACGTTTATGCATCTCACGTTGTGGGTGGTGACGTAGAGTACGAATGCACAGGTCCACGTACTTGGAAAATGCGTTTAACCATTTATAGAGACTGTACAGGTGCAACGTTGTGTGGTAGCATGGCTTGTACACAAACCATGACAGCACGACCTAATCTAACTCTAAATCCTGCAGGGTGTACAGCTACTCCTAATCAGGTTAGTGTCTCATTAAGTTTAGTTAAGGTTGAAGATGTTGGTAAAGCAAATGTGGAACTATGCGGAAACACCGCTAAAAATGGTTGTAACAACCTAGGTCAAGTTACACCAGGATCATATTCTCCATCTGTTGAAAAATACGTATTTGAAGGTACATTAAATTTAAACTTCCCATCACTAAATAATACAACTTGTATTTATTGGGATGTTTATTGGACACTATGCTGCCGTAACGCAGGTATATGGAATCTTGCAGGTTCAAGCGGTCAAGATTTCCGTATTGGTGCTACAATTAACATATTAAACCGCTCACAAAGTGCTTGTAAAAACAACTCGCCTATTATGAAAAACGAACCTGTTGCAACATTATGCTCAGGTCAAGAATACGTATTTAATATGGGTGCTGTAGACCCTGATGACGACTCGTTAACATATGAAATAGCTCCATCTTTACAGTCAGGTGGTAATCCAGTTAACTATCAATCACCAGGAAGTGCGAACTATCCTTTCCCTTTAAACTCAACACGGGCCCCGCATATTAACTTCCCTCAGCCAAACGGGCCATATGTTATCATGGACTCCATAAATGGGGATATAAGTTTTAATGCCCAGAATAACACATCAGGTTATATATACGGAAATTTAAATGTGCGAATCAAGCAATGGACTTATGATGCCAATGGCAATCCAATTTTAGTGGGTATTACACAACGTGATTTGCAGTTATACGTATTTAACTGTCCGGGTAACAATCCACCAAGATTTGCTACTGTGCCCTCGGGGCCAAACAACCGACCAATTTATGACTATGCAGTTTGTGCTGGCGAACAATTATGTTTCACCATTATAGCAAAAGATACTGACGTATATCCTGCCTTACCTAGATTTGATACTACATTTATTTCATGGAATCAAGGTATTGTTAGACCAGGTAAACTTACTTTCCAACCTACTTATCCTGTTGGCCCTGGTTTACCTCGACCACGTGAAGACTCCTACCAATTTTGCTGGCAAACAGAAGAAAC
>JBFYQC010000221.1:0-4841 GCA_041302975.1 Bacteroidota bacterium | reverse complement strand
AAACAACTCTGGGGCAGAGTGCCCACAAGATGTTTACATTTACCAAGTAAATGCCACCAGTTTCAACGGTAAAAAATATACCTACTCTGGTTCTATTACACTTCTTAGATAAATTTAAATTGAAGAAACCCTTAAAGCGCGCGGCCGAGGCCGCGCGCTTTTTTTGTGTATGCTTTTTTTTTGCCACAATTTTATATATTGCCTCATGAGGATTTTAGTTCTATCGTTTGTACTTTTATTTACCCATTTGATTGTAAAAGCACAAACTACATTCAACATCAACGGGCCTGCCGAAAAATCAATTGCGTACACTGCATACACGCATGCTACAGTTTATGTTAATGCATCAACAATAATAAATGATGCAACAATTATTGTAAAAGATGGCAGCATTGAAAGTGTTACTGCAAAAGGTAAAACGCCAAAGAATGCAAGGGAAATTAACCTTCAGGGCAAAACTGTGTATCCATCTTTTGTAGATTTATATAGTGCCTACGGAGTAAAAGTTCCGGCATTTAATAAAAACAAAAACAATGGAGAGCAATTTAACAGCAACAAAGCAGGCGCATTTGCATGGAATGAAGCACTTAAACCAGAAATAAACGCTGCTACATTTTTTAACTATAACCACCATGAAGCAAACGAATTAAGAGGAATGGGCTTCGGTGCAGTAATTACTGGAAATCATGATGGCATCTGCCGTGGAACAACAACTTTAGTAACAACAGCTAATAACGAACCTCACTATACCATTATTAGTAACAACGTTACTTCCGGATTTAGTTTTAATAAAGGTACATCACCACAACCTTACCCATCATCACTTATGGGTAGCATCGCATTAATACGCCAAACCTATTACGATGCACAATGGTATATTAAACAACAAAAAGAGAAAAATTTATCTTTAGAAGCATTTGTAAACCTAACCAAACTACCTACTATTTTTGATGCGGGTAATAAACAAAATGTATTGCGTGCCGCTTCAATTGCAAAAGAATTTAATACTACTTACATCATAAAAACTAATGGTGACGAATACCAACGTTTACAGGAGATAAAGCAAATAAACTCACCTTTAATTGTACCTGTTAATTTTCCTAAACCTTTTAAAATTAATACTGCTTTTGATGCGGAACTTATTTCAACAAATGATTTAAAGCATTGGGAACTAGCCCCGGCTAACTTATACTTTTTATGGAAAAATAATATACCGTTTTGCATAACGGCATATGGATGTAAAGAGGGTGATTTTTTAAATAACATTCGTAAAGCAGTAAAATACGGCTTACCTAAACAAGAAGCACTAAAGGCGCTTACACAAACCCCTGCATCACTAATAAATGCAACTAATTTAGGCGAATTAAAGGAAGGTAAACTCGCCAACTTTATTATTTGCAATGGCGATATGTTTGAAGATGAAACTTCTATTTTAGAAATTGTAATACAAGGTAAAAATCACAATATAAACAATACCACCGATGTAAAACTGGCCGATGAGTACAACATTAATGGTAATGTTGTACTGTTTTTGAAAAAGAACATTGCAACAGTAAATAATGATACATTCAAGTTAAAGTATTCTTATCATGCAGGTGTGGTCAACTTCTTATTAGATGGAAAAACATTAATCAACTACACAGCAACTACTACTAAAGTTGATAGCACACAATATCCATATACAGTAAAAGAACTCACTGGATTTGTTCGTTTGCCAAATCAAACTACAGAAAATTGGATAGCGATAGCATCATTAAACCAAAACAAAAAACAAGAAACTAAAGATGTTATTACGCCATTAAGTGACAGCTTAATTTGGTATCCATTTAATGATTTTGGTAACAATATTTTACCTCAAGCAAAAAAAATGCTTTTCAAAAATGCAACCGTTTGGACCAACGAGCAACAAGGTATATCAACCCAAACAGATGTAATGATTACCAATGGAAAAATTACGTCTGTTGGAAAACAATTGATCTGTAATGATTGTGAAGTAATTGATGCTACGGGTAAACATCTTACTAACGGAATAATTGATGAACACTCACATATTGCCATCACACATGGGGTTAACGAAGGCACGCAAGCTATTACAAGCGAAGTGCGCATTGGTGATGCCGTTAATGCGGATGACATTAATATATACCGCCAATTAGCAGGGGGTGTTATTGCCGCTCAACTGTTACACGGCAGTGCTAATCCAATTGGTGGACAAAGTGCTTTGATAAAATTACGTTGGGGTGTTGCCCCCGAAAAACTAAAATTAGAAAACGCTCCGAAATACATAAAATTTGCTTTAGGTGAAAATGTGAAACAAGCCAACTGGGGTGATGGCGCAACAACAAGATACCCACAAACACGTATGGGTGTAGAACAGGTTTTTGTTGATGCTTTTACCCGTGCTAAAGAATACGAGCGTAATTTAAAAGCAAATAAAAACCTTCGTAAAGATTTAGAGCTGGACGCCTTAGTAGAAATCTTAAACAGCAACCGATTTATTACATGCCATAGTTATGTGCAAAGTGAAATAAACATGTTAATGCATGTTGCAGATACTTTTGGTTTTAAAGTAAACACCTTTACACACATTTTAGAAGGTTACAAAGTGGCCGATAAAATGAAAAAACACGGGGTTAATGCAAGCACATTTGCCGACTGGTGGGCTTATAAGTATGAGGTTATTGATGCTATCCCTCAAAATGCGGCCATACTCAATAGAATGGGTGTTACAGTTGCCATTAATAGCGATGATGCTGAGATGGGAAGGCGATTAAACCAAGAGGCTGCCAAAATTGTGAAATACGGAAAAGTAAGTGAAGAAGAAGCGTGGAAAATGGTAACACTTAACCCGGCAAAAATGCTGCGTATTGATAACCGCACAGGAAGTATAAAACCAGGAAAAGATGCTGACTTGGTATTATGGAATAATAATCCGTTAAGCATTTACGCAAAACCTGAGATGACTTTTGTAGACGGCATATGTTATTATAGCCTACAAACAGACGAAAAACTCAGGAAACAAGTTGCCGCTACAAGGGCTAGATTAATAAGCAATATATTACAAGCTCAGAAAAATGGTGCAGATACACAAACTCATATATCAGAACAAGAACCTAATTACCACTGCCATGATTAATAGAACTTATATCCTAATAACTTTTTTACTGGCAACCTTTACTACTAAGGCCCAACAAGTACCGGTAATTATTAAAGGCGGAACAGTACACATTGGTAATGGTAAAACAATAAACAATGCCTACGTAGCTTTTGATAGTGGTAAAATTATGTTTGTTGATAGTGTAATGCGCAACAGCTATAAAAATGCGCGCATAATTGACGCCACAGGTAAACATGTTTACCCAGGTTTATTTTTACTAAATACCTATTTAGGGTTAAATGAAATTGATGCCGTCCGTTCTACCCGCGATTATAACGAAACAGGAGAAATCAATCCAAATGTGCGCGCATTAATCGCATACAATACAGATTCACGCGTAGTCCCAACAGCAAAATTTAACGGAATAACCTACATGCAGGTTGTACCTCAAGGAGGTTTGGTTTCCGGTACATCATGTGTAGTAAAAACAGAAGCCATGAATTGGGAAGATGCTGTTGTTAATGAAGACGGCATTCATATTAATTGGCCGGAGATGAATCATTATTCCAGAGATCCTAAAGAGCAGCAAAAACACTTAACCGAGCAACAAGAAAAATTAATTACCCTTTTTGCTGAGGCAAAACAATATCAATTTAAAACAGCAAATGATGAAACCAACCTTCGTCATCAAGCCATGCAAGGTTTATTTACACAAAACAAAGTATTGTACGTGCATGCAAATTCAGCTAAAGGCATTTTAGAAGCTATTCAATTTATTAAACAACATCAGCCTATAAAAGCAACCTTAGTAACAGGTAGTGATGCACATTTAGTAGCTGATGAAATCAAGCAAAGTAATATTCCTGTAATAGTAAATTTAATACATAGCCTTCCTAATAGAAACCACCATGATATTGACCAGCCATTTAAAACAGTTGCACAATTAGTTAATAAA
Organism: Bacteroidota bacterium; assembly: GCA_041302975.1. GTDB lineage: Bacteria > Bacteroidota > Bacteroidia > UKL13-3 > UKL13-3 > UBA6183. The sequence continues at coordinate 789 of JBFYQC010000221.1, read as the reverse complement.
GGAAATTTGGTATCGATTGGTTTTAGTGGTAGCTGGGAAAGTAGAAATGCCATGTATACTGCTGGTACTTGTGCTGCATATGGAATTAACCCCGAGCAGGCTTTACAACTTATTACAGAAAATGCTGCAAAAATTACGGGTAATCAAAATCAAACAGGAACTATTGAAGTAGGCAAAAATGCTACAATTTTAGTATGTGATGGAGACATTTTAGACATGAAAGAAAGCACATTAACTCACGCTTTTATTAATGGTGAAGAATGTGATTTAGAAAATACCCAAACAGAGTTATATAAAAAATATAGCAAACGTTATGGTATTGAAGCGAAATGAACTAGTACGATAAACGCATAATTCTTGTAATTTCTCTTCTGCTTGTAACCTGCACCACAGCGGTGTCGCGTGCAACTGTTCCTGTTAAGTTTCTTGCCATTAAGTAGTAATTACCTTGTAACAAATAACCAAAATCAGCTGTTCCTGAATTATTAGTATAAATATAATTTAGTGATAAATTATTAATCAAGTCGTTATAGTTAGCATACAAATAAACTATTGCGTTATTCTCTAAATTGTTATTTACATCACGTACCTCTGCTTTTAATCTTCCGTTAAACTCTGACGAATCAACGGTAACAATTTGTTGTTGAGGTGTTGTATCATCACTATCACTTTTAGAGCAAGCTGTTCCTGAAATAATTAATATCAAACCAAGCAATACAGAAAAGGAATTTTTAGTGCACATATTTTTACTTTTATTTGGTGCAAAATACAAAAACAATACCAATGAAA
>JBFYQC010000220.1:0-10109 GCA_041302975.1 Bacteroidota bacterium | reverse complement strand
CCAACACTTTCTAAGGTTTTTAAAGCACGTTCGTTACGTTCAGTGCGGCCATAACCGGCATACACCAATGGTAATGCTACATTGTCTAAAGCGGTGCTGCGTGGTAATAAATTAAAGGTTTGAAAAACAAAGCCAATTTCTTTGTTACGTATTTCGGCCAATTCATCATCATCCATTTGGCTCACATCTTGTCCGCTTAGCCAATATTTACCTGCACTAGGTGTATCCAAACAACCCAATAAATTCATTAAGGTTGATTTGCCCGAACCTGATGGGCCCATTAAAGCCACGTACTCGCCTTTGTTTATGGTAAGGTCGACCCCGCGCAGGGCTTGTACTTCTACATCCCCAATCTTAAAAAAACGTTTAATGTTTTCCAGCTTAATAACTTCCTGATTCATTCGGCTATGTTAATAGGTAATTTATTTGATATCAAGCAAAGTGTGTTCAACGGTAACTTTAAACTCTTGAGGGTTTAAATAACCCGATACCAAACTCGATTTTTTATTTTTGGTATTGATAAACATGGTAGCCGGATACCCGCGTATTTGGTTATTGCTGATAATGTCTTTTAATCCTTTACCGTTATAATCTTTCCCTTCAAAAGTATAGACCACATTCGGTGTTTCGGGATTAAATTTAATAGGAACAAAGTGTTGATTAACCAATGCTGCAATCTCACTTTTGGCATAGGTTTCGCGGTCCATTACTTTGCACCATCCGCACCAGTCAGTGTATACATCTACCATCATCATTTTTTTCTTTTTTACAGCCAACTTATATCCCGTGTTAAAATCAAGCCACTTAATTTCTTCGGCTGTTTTAAACGAGTTGGTAACGATGAACAAGGCAAAAAATAATATTACAGATAGTTTTTTCATGGCAATTAAAATGATACACTTTTATTAAACGAAAATAGGGATGTTTTTTGATTTTATTTGAATTTAAATAGGGGATAACAACGGGGAGAACAACGGAGGTATGAAGGGTAAAGCGTGGGATTTGAAACGCAGAGTCGCAGAGAACGCAGAGGAACACCTTCGGTATCGGAGTTGAACCCTAACAGCGGTTATAAACCCAGGCAGTGGTTGGGTTAAAAACGCTGTGCAACGCTGTGGATTCTGTGTCATTCTGCGCATTCTGTGAGCATCATCTGCATCATTTAATCCAATAGGGGAAGTGGTGCTTTTAATAGCCATTACAATTATAAAATTTTCTAAATGTAAAATTTCGGTATAATTATTTACTTATAAATTGCGTTATATTCACACCTTAAAATCAAAACCTAAACCTAATAGTGAAACAATTACTTATCTTACTGTTGCTATGTAATTCATTTTTAAATATAAAAGCACAGCACACCTCAAATCTAAAAGGCGCCCTGAAGGATACTTCCGATTTTAAGTCGGTTGCATATGCTAACATACTAGCCATAAACACTTCCGATTCTGTGTTGCTTAAGTATACCCACGCATCTGATAAAGGTGTGTTTGAGTTAAAGGGGCTTCCACCAATTAAAATCAGGTTGTTAATTACCCGACCGGGTTTTGCCGATTACGAAGACTTTGTGACTTTAAGTGAAGGACAAACTACAGATATTGGATTGGTTAATATGTTATCTAAATCAACCCTACTAAAAGAAGTAATTATAAAAGATAGGATTGATGCCATAAGAATTAAAGGCGATACCACTGAGTTTTTAGTTGATAGTTTTTTAACCAATAAAAATGCAAATGTAGAGGATTTGATGAAACGTTTACCTGGCATTCAAGTGGATAAAGATGGTAAAATTACGGCACAAGGTAAAGAGGTGAAAAAAGTATTGGTGGATGGAGAAGAATTTTTTGGTGACGACCCGACTATTGCTACCAAAAATCTTAAAGCAACGCAGGTTGAAAGTGTGCAAGTGTTTGATAAAAAAAGTGATCAGGCCACCATTTCGGGTATTGATGACGGGATAAAAGAAAAGACCATTAACCTAAAATTAAAGGAGGATGCGAAGAAAGGTTATTTTGGTAAAGCAAGTGGTGGTTTAGGAACCGATAGCAGGTATGAGCATGACGCGATGATTAACCGATTTAATAAAAAACAAAAAATATCCGCTTACGGTGCCATGAGCAATACCAATAAAACAGGGCTAAACTGGGAAGATCAGCAAAAGTTTGGGGGTTCTGATGGATTTGATTATTATAATGATGATGATGGCAACAGCTACATGACTTATAACAACGGTGATGACGGTTTTTATGGTGTTGGTATTCCGCAAACTTGGTATGTTGGTGCACATTACAGCGATAAAAAGAAAAATGATAAACACGCCTATTCGTTTAATGCATCACACAAAGAAATGACCGTGCGTGGTTTTGATGATAACTTTACCCAATACATTTTACCCGATACTTTTTATTTTAATCGTGAAAGAAACGACATGAGTAATTTTAGAAAAGGCAATACTTTTTCTACCAGTTACAACTTGGCTTTGGATTCGTTTACAACCTTAAAAATAAAATTAAATGCCTCTCAAAGTGAGTATAATAGGTTAAATGTTTACCAATCAGAAAATAGAAATGCCTTACGCTCATTGGTTAACTCAAACCGAAGAACACAAAGTACCGATGGTCAAAGAGAAGAATTAAATAGCAGTATCAATTTAATTAAAAAGTTTAAGTTAGCCGGCAGAAGCTTATCTGTTGGATTTACTCAACGCTACAGCTCGGTTGATGATGATGGTTTTTTAAGTTCGGACATTCGGTTTTATAGCAACGATTCTACATTTACATCAACCCTAATAGATCAAAAAAAGCTAAACACAGGTGTTACTGAAAATTACTCGGGTAATATTACTTATACAGAACCATTTGGTAAAAAGTTTTTTGTGATAACCGATTATGCCATCAACTTTAACCAAGACAAAAACAAACTAACTACTTTGGCCAAATCAGGCGGCTCTGATTACAACTTATTTGTTGATACCTTAAGTAATGATTTCTTTTATAAAAATGTGGTAAATCGCGGAGGATTATCGTTAAAGTATCAGTACAAAAAAATAACGTCAAGTATTGGAGGTAGAATTTCTCAAACTGACTTAAGTCAGAATAACCGAATAACAGATAGTGCAAGAACGCAGTTGTTTATAAACTATTTTCCTGCAGCACGTTTTAACTACAAAATTGGAACCAGTTCTAGTTTTGAGTTAAGTTACAATGGCCGCACACGTCAGCCTAGTTTATCGCAAATTCAACCCTTAATAAATAACAATAATCCTTTGGATATTTATGTAGGTAACACCGGTTTGGTGCAAAGTTTTTCAAACAGTTATGAAGCGCGCTATAATTCATACAAACCATTAAAAGGTTCTGGTATTTGGAGTAGTTTAAGGTATAGCAATACTTACAATGATTTTGCTCAAAAAAGTACAGTAACGGCCGAAGGAAAAAGAACTTATCAAACGGTTAATGTAGATGGAAACTACTCTTTATATGGTAGTTTTTATCATTATTTCAATACGAAAAAACATGGTTTTTTTTTTAACAACAATGTAAGCTTTTCTCAATCACAAAATGTAAATATTATTAACGATTTAAATAATATAAACACGAACAATTCCGTAGGATTGGGCTCGCGAATTGGTAAAGAAAAAGAAGATGTGTACTACATAAGTTTAGAGGCTGATTGGGATTATACGCGATCAGAAACTAGCGTGAGACCGGATGTTGTAACCGATTATTGGATAAGTGAATATGATTTTTATGCGGAGTTTTATTTACCTAAAAAGTTTGTGTTTGAGTTTAATGCATCACATACTCGTAGGCAAGCCACATCATCATTTGATAAGCCTATCAACAATACCATCATAAATTTGGAGTTAAAAAAGAAGTTTACTGAGAAAGAGAATTGGCATGTGTCTGTTTCTGTAAGGGATTTGCTAAACGAAAATGTAGGATTTAGACGTAGCGCAACTAGTAATTTTATTAATGAAAATGTGCACACCGTTTTGCGTAGGTATTTTATGTTAACTGTTACTTATAACTTTTCAAGTGCCAATAAAAATGAAAACAAAAAATAGTTATTTACTCCTGTGTTTTGTGTTGATGCTTGTTTTGAGCGGATTTACACATGCGCAACAAATTATGCTTAACGGTAAAATTACTTACGAAAGGAAGTATAATTTACTTAAAGATTTAGAGGAGCAAAACAAAGATGACGATGATAATGTGTGGTTTGAACAAATGAAGAAAAATTTACCCAAATATAAAATCGATTTATTTGAGTTAACTTTTAGTAAAAAGCAATCCGTATATAATACTTTACAAGAGGATGAAAACCCGATGTTACGTTGGTATAAAACTATAACCGATGTATCGCAAAAAACAGTTTTTGAAAGCGACAGCACTTGGGCAAACCGAACGGTTTACGATAAAACGTATTTGATTGCCGACTCTATTTCAAAACCAATATGGAAATTAACGGGCGAATACCGCGAAATTGCAGGCCATACTTGTAGAAGGGCTACAACTATTTTATATGATTCGGTTTATGTCATTGCATTTTATACCGATGCCATTCCGGTAAGTGGTGGTCCGGAATTTTTTTCGGGGTTACCCGGAATGGTATTAGGTGTGGTGATTCCGCGTATGCACACCACCATTTTTGCAACCAAAGTAAACACCGCTGTTTTAACTGAAGCGGATTTTGTTTTTAAATCAAAAAAGAAAGCCATAAGAGTGAGCCGTGAAGGTTACCGTTTGGATTTGTCGAGCAATACGGAGCAGTGGGGGAAATACGGAAACCGATTTGTATTGAAAGCCTTGTTTTAGATACGCTTTATTATTTTAATTTAATGGTAGATAACAATATTCCAGCTATTTGCAACTACTGCGATAGGTGGTGCGAGCGTTGTAAGTATACCAACCGTTGTGCGAATTTTGCATCTATGCCCCTAAAGGGAGAATATCAAACCAAAGAGCAGGCCAAAGAATATGTGCAACAAGTATTTGATGGCATTAATAAAATGTTGCTAGAAAAAGCTGCTGAATTGGGTATTAATTGGGATGAGGTTATTCGCAATGCCAATAATGCATCAACCTATATAGACATTGACAAAGAACGTGAAGAAGTTAGGAAGGAAGAACTTTCGGTAATTGCAAAAAAATACTCAGAGGCTGCACTGCAATTTATTGAACAATCTAAATTGGATGATAACTTAATCCAGCTGTTACAACAGCGTATAGACTTAGGATTGTCTAGTATAGAAAGTGCTACAAAAGAAGGGGAGTTAATTAACGATTGTTTTGATGTGATAAAATGGTATATGTTTTTTATTCACGCAAAAATATATCGTGCTTTAAGTGGCAGAAATAATGGGTTGGATGATGAGATTCAAAACGATGTTAATGGCTCTGCTAAAATAGCATTGTTGACTATAGATAAGAGTTTAACCGCTTATCAAGAGCTTTTACCTTATTATTCAGAAGATGATTTATTAGACAAGTTAGCCATGTTGTGCGAGTTAAAACGCAAATTAATCGATGAGTTTCCAAAAGTTTTATTGTTTGTGCGCCCAGGTTTTGATGAAGAGTTAAACTAATGGTTACATTATATCCTATAAACAATTGACATAAAAAAAGCCCCGAATTAAATTTCGGGGCTTTGTATTAGTAATAAAAATCAATTAGTGTTTGGACTCAGTTTCTGCTTTGTCTCCTTTAGCACAGCAATCTTTTTTAGCTGAACTTTTGTGAGACTCCACACATTTATCGTCACAGCTTTTTTTACAGGCTTCATCATCCTCGCAACCTTTTGTACAAGCATCCATGCAAGCACCTTTCATTTCGGCACTGCACATTTCTTTACATTTGGCTTCATCAAATTTTCCATCAGCACCATACATACTCAAGCATTTTTCTTTTTGCTCAGGTGTACATTTCATTTCATCGCAATAAGCAGCGCACTCTTCTTTAGTCATGGTTTTGCATTTGCTTAAATCGCAATTGCCCATTTTCATGTCGCATGATGCATTGTCCATATCGCAGCCGGCATCCATGTTTGCATGGCATTCCATTTTCTCACCGTGCATCATTGTTTTATCAGCACCACCGCCATTTACAGCAATATAAGGAGCAATAACCAACGATACGATAGACATCAATTTAATTAAAATATTCATTGATGGACCAGAGGTGTCTTTAAACGGATCACCTACCGTGTCTCCAGTAACAGATGCTTTATGTGGCTCCGATTTTTTGTAAAACATTTCGCCATTAATCATTACACCTTTTTCGAAAGATTTTTTTGCATTATCCCAAGCACCACCTGCGTTACTTTGGAAAATTCCCATCAATACACCACTTACAGTAACACCTGCTAATAAACCACCTAATACTTCAGGTCCAAACATGAAGCCAACAACAACAGGAGTAATTAAAGCAATTGCACCTGGTAACATCATTTCGCGAATAGAAGCTTTGGTAGAAATGGCCACACATTTTTCATATTCAGGTTTGGCTTTATATTCCATGATACCCGGAATTTCGCGGAACTGACGTCTAACTTCTTGCACCATATCCATAGCTGCTTTACCAACAGCTTGAATACATAAAGCAGAAAAAATAAATGGAATCATACCACCCACAAATAACCCAGCCAATACATTGGCTTTATAAATATCAATGGCATCAATACCTGCAATACCCACAAAGGCAGCAAACAAGGCCAATGATGTTAATGCAGCCGATGCTATTGCAAAACCTTTACCTGTAGCAGCAGTAGTATTACCAACTGCATCTAAATTATCTGTACGTTCGCGTACTTCAGGAGGTAATTGACTCATTTCAGCAATTCCACCTGCGTTATCTGCAATTGGTCCGAAAGCATCAATAGCTAGTTGCATAGCTGTTGTAGCCATCATACCAGCAGCAGCAATAGCTACACCGTATAAACCGGCAAAGTAGTATGATAACATAATACCACCAGCTAAAGTTAAAATAGGAATAACTGTTGATTTCATACCAACTGATAAACCACCAATAATGTTAGTTGCGTGTCCGGTAGATGATTGTTGAATGATAGACAATACTGGAGCCTTACCCATTGCTGTATAGTACTCAGTAACAATACTCATAATTGCACCTACTACAGTACCAACTACTATGGCTAAAAATACATTTAATTTAGAAAACTCGTAACCACGTAGGTTTAACGTTTCTGGTAGCATAATATCTACGATAAAGTAAGATGCTACTACCGTTAAAATCATAGATGACCAGTTGCCTAGATTTAAAGCATTTTGTACGTTTGATTTATCATCTTTAATTGTTACAAACCAAGTTCCAACTATAGAGAATAAAATACCTAATCCACAAATAACCATCGGTAATAATATTGGCGACATACCGCCATAGTTATCGGTTACTTTAATTTCCTGTCCTAAAACCATTGTTGCTAAAATAGTAGCCACATAAGAACCGAATAAGTCAGCTCCCATTCCGGCAACATCACCTACGTTATCACCTACGTTATCGGCAATAGTTGCAGGGTTACGTACGTCATCTTCCGGTATACCCGCTTCTACTTTACCTACTAAGTCAGCACCTACGTCAGCAGCTTTGGTATAAATACCTCCACCAACACGTGCAAATAGAGCAATAGATTCAGCACCTAAACTAAAACCTGTTAATACTTCTATAGAAGTAATTACTGTATTCTCGCCTAAATCGGCAAAAATGCTTAAGAAGGCAATAAATAAGCCACCTAAACCCAATACAGCTAAACCTGCAACACCCAAGCCCATAACAGTACCACCGGTAAACGAAACTTTTAACGCTTGTTTTAAGCTGGTACGAGCAGCTTGCGTAGTACGCACATTAGCTTTGGTAGCTACCTTCATACCAATATAACCAGCAGTTGCTGAAAATACGGCACCTATAATAAATGATATTGAAATAATCCAACTAGAGTGAATCGCTTTACCGTTTACTTCATGAATTGTACCTGAGTAGGCTAATAAAGCAGCAGCAAAAGCCACAAATATGCTGAGTACTTTCCATTCGGCCTTTAAAAATGCCATTGCACCATCGGCTATATAGCCTGCTAATTCTTGCATGTTTTTGTCACCTGCATCTTGCTTGTTTACCCAAGCGCTTTTAATGGCCATCACCAGAAGACCAACTACCCCTAAAGCGGGAATCAAGTAAATAATGTTTTCCATCTACTATTTTATGTTGTTTATTTTTAACAAAAATATAATTAAATTCCATTTTTGAAAGTCTAAACCATTAACATGTACATATGAAGAGAATTATAATACTTGCTTCTATAACTTTCTTTGTGCTTAAATTTGCTTACTCACAAGGGATTAATGGTTTTTTGGGTGCAGAGTCGGGCATGTTGGGTGGTTGTAATACTTTGTTAACCAATTCATTTTCGGTAGTTAATAATCCGGCAACAATAAGTGACTTAAAAAAATGGCAAGTGGGCGTTTTTGGTGAAAAACGTTTTGGACAAAAAGAATTAGGAACCAATAATTTTAGTGTTGCAGTGCCTAATAAGTGGGTTGATTTTGGTGGAGCTGTTAACTTACATGGCTTTGATAAGTTTAACCAACAGCGGTTTGTTTTATCAGTATCAAAAAAATTAGCACCAACTTTTGCGTTAGGTGTTCAGGTTAATTATTTAAATACTAACATTGGCGAGTATGGCAATTCTGGAGCTTGGGTTTTAGGTGCAGGAGTTTATTATCAGCCGGTTTCAAAAATTAAAGTAGCCTTCATGTTATTCAATCCAAACCAGCAACAACTGAGTAATAAAGTAAGTGATAAAGTGCCCACTTATGCAAGGTTAGGCGTAAGTTATAAAGTTAACGAAAAAGTGGATGTTTTGATGGAAACCGAACAGGCGCTCGAGCAAAAAACTATTTTCCGCTCGGGTATAAAATATCATGTAAATAAACGCATCGCTTTTGGTGTTGGCGCTTCATCGCAACCTGTGTTGGTAACATTTGGCACATCCATACAAGCCAATAAATTGGTCATTGATGTTGCTGCACAAGTACACCAAATTTTAGGGGTAATTCCGCAGTTTAGTTTAAGGTTACCAATAGCAACTCAACAATAAAATATGCTGGCAATAAGGTTATATTTTTTATTGGGGTTGATGTTGTTGATGGTCGTAAAAACATCAGCACAAAACAACAGAGAATCGGACGAAAAAGTAATTGCTGATTTATTAGAGCGACTTATAGAGAATACTGAAGCAACGGTTGACTATACTGATTTGCAAGATCAACTAGAACAATACAACCGCAATAAATTAAACCTGAATAAAGCGTCTCGTGAACAGTTGCAACGTTTAATTTTTTTAGACGAAAATCAAATTAATGCCATCATCAATCACCGCATAAAGTTTGGCGATTTTCTGAATCTTTATGAACTTCAATCTATTGAAGCCATTGATGATGTTAGCATTTATTACTTAACTTATTTTGTTACGGTTGATGAGAATTGGATGGAAAATCAAACCACATTTAAACAAATGTTGGCTAAAGGTAAACATGAAATTATTGGTTTGTATGATACCGAAATACAACAACGCGAAGGTTATAACAAACAACGCATTGCTGACGGTAAAACCTACTATTTAGGCAATTCAGACAGGTACGTATTTAGATATCGATTTAGTTATGGCAACAGGTTAACTTTTGGTTATACTGCCGAAAAAGACATGGGTGAACAATTTGGTCAAGGAGCACAACCTTATGGTTTTGATTTTAACTCGTTACATTTTTATTACAGGCCCCGTAAATCTATTGTTAAAACCATTGCTATGGGCGATTATCAGGTAAATTTTGGTCAAGGGTTAACTTTTGGCTCCGGACTTGCAGCACGTAAAAGTGCATTTGTAATGAATGTGCGCAGAAGTTATTTGCCCATCAGGCCATTCAGGTCGTTAAACGAAAACGAGTTTATGCGTGGGGCTGCTGTAACTTTAGCACAAGAAAAATGGCAAGTGGTGTTGTTTGGCAGCGGCAAATACATCAGTACAAATTTTAATGCTAACGATACTTTGCAAGGTGATGATATGTTTAGCAGTGTAAGTTTAACCGGTTTACACCG
>JBFYQC010000219.1:0-4877 GCA_041302975.1 Bacteroidota bacterium | reverse complement strand
ATATTATTCATAGGATACAGAACGAAGTTGATATGAATTACATATATTCTGTTCTTCCTTATTTTTCGGTAGACTATATAACGATAATTAAACAAGCTACACCAGGAGAAGCGTTAATATTTGGAAATTGTGTTCCAATGCCTTTAAGTGTCAAGATAGAAAAAGCGAATCCTGAACCAAACAGTGACAATTGTGTTATAAATGAAGAATGGTATGGATAAAGAAGTACTCAAATATCCCCCCGCTCCCGCGCGAATCTTTCGCGTGTGAGTAGTATTAGATGAAATCAACAACCCTTTACCAAACAAAACACAGCATAACGCACGCATTACATCACAACAATCATTTATAAATCCATCAAACCAACCCATAAAAAAAGCCCCTTACGGGGCTTTTTATTTTATTTACTTTACTGCTTTAAAATCACTCAGCTTTTTAATTACACGGCCAAAGCTATAGTTTTGGATGTATACCATGTTTTTGTCTCCGTTTACAAAAGCAAAATACTTATCGGTATCAAAGGTTAGTTCTTTGCCTTGGTCATCGTAACGGCTTTTGGTTTTTAAATCTATACCCTTAATGTGTAACTTTAACTCTTGGGTTTTGCCTGCTTTATTTTCTACTTTTATTAAACAATAGGCATCACCTCTAAAAATAGAATCGTGTTCGGCTGGCGTAAAATTATCATCGTAAGCCTCGGCATACAATTGCGTAAAACTACCTGCATAATATTTTAAAAAGTTGGCATCAGCTTGTACCACATTTCCCGATGCATCTTTTAAAACAGGTGTAGCAGCACTGTTATCTAAACTAAAAGATTCGGCCGGAGTAATGGGATAAGTTACCGTTACTTTAGCCAACTCATCAAACTTGGTATCAAAAATTAACTTACTTTTCCATTTAACAGGGTTGGTTGGGAAACGTGGTGTTAGGTATCCAACAAAACCCGGAATATGCGTAACAAAAGGCGCTTCTGCTCCATCTATCATCATAAATGTTCCCGATTGGTCTAAGGTCATTTGCCCCACGTAAATGGTTTTTAATAAATCATCGCCCTCATAAAACTCTACCTTAATACCTGCAGCAGTTAACTCTTTAATTACCGTATTAAACTCGTTTGTGCCAAGTGGGTTGCGCATTTTTATATCGTACATGGTTTGCAACACCAAGTTAACTTTGGTCATATCTGCAGCAACGGCATTATCTGCCAACCAAGATCCATCGGCTTGTTTGGTAAGTAATACTTTGCTTCCGCGTGGGTCGGCTAAAAATATTTTAGTAATGGCTCCGGTATCTGCAATGGCAAAGTCGGTTCCATCACCGTTATAAGATTTCCAAGGTTTACGCACCACCAAAAAATATACAGCAGCAGCAGCTACCATTAATACCAATAATATTTTAATCTGTTTGCTCATACGTTTTACTTTATAAATGTTACGAGGTGTATTTACGTTTACGAATTATTTTATTAGCCAAGCCAAATATCATCATGATGGCAATAGGAATAATCATGTTTACCATTTGCCATTTTAAACGTTCGGTTTTTAGTTTGCCTTTATCTAATAAACGTAATTTTATTTCTTTGGCGCGTACTTCAATAATGCCGCTATCATCACATAAATAATCTATACAGTTTAACACAAATCTTTTGTTACCAAACTGCTGGTTGGTGTATCTATCATAACCCAGCGGGAAAATTTCTCCTGTACTTTGTTTGCGTTGGTTACGTATTACATCTCCATCCGAAACCACAATCATTTTACCATGATCAATTGATTGTTTATAAGGCAGTGCATCAGTTCTTGCTCCGGCTCTGTATTGAAACAACGAATTAAATTTACCTTCAAGTAACACGGCCATCGGTATGTTTCCGGCAGTAAACATGGTTGGATCAGGTTGTGAGCGTGCCATGTTTAAATCAACTTTAACCGGTGCACCCACACTACGCGAATAAGGAGAAGAAGTTAATAAAATGGTTTTTTTTACCTCTTTGTTTGATGTGGTATCGATACCACTTGCAAACTGAAAAAATACCGGGTCGATTCCTTTTACAATAATGTGTGGGTTTTGTTGTGGTGGAGCAGCCACCGGAAAAAACATCCAAGGCAATAATTTTTGTTGCGGTGTACCATTGCGTAATGTGCTTAAAATAGGTATGGCATTACATTGTAAGTCTTGCACCATATTGGGGTTAACGCGTACACCCCATTTAAACAACATATCATCAAGGTTTAAATCGTAACTGCCTGTCATAAACATGGCGTTTCTGCCCATGCTGTCCATGTCGGCAATTTGCGACTCGAGTAACCACAAAATTTTACCACCGTGCATCACAAATTGGTCTATTAAAAACTTCTCGTACTCGCTAAATGGTTTTGATGGTTTAGCAATAATTAACGCATCGTTTTTCATTAAACTTTGTGGCGTTTGTATGGCCAATGGTATACGCGTTACTGCATAAAACTCTTTTAACTCTTGCGAGGCATCAGCCACATCCCAACGTTCTAACTCGCCATGATCGTCAATAAATGCAACTTGTTTGGCTTTGGTTTCTACACACTTCCTAAGTACGTTGGCAATTTCGTACTCCATCAATTCAATCGATTCGTTAATAACTTCCTCGGGACCTTGACCAAATTGTGCTTTTAATAAATTTACCGGATACTCTTTGCCTTTGTAGTAAAACACGGCACCGGGTACTATTAATTTTTGGGTTGATTCGTCATCCTTTTTAATTTGAACATTGGTGGGTTGTAAACCCTTTTCGCCCAATTCTTGTAAAATATCATTGGCTTTTTTGGCATCAGCATTTTCAAACGGATCAATAAATTCGTATTGCATTTTGCCATTGGTGTAAGCCGAAAACTCGTCCAACATTTCTTTGGTTGATTGACGTAAACGTTTGAACCCTGAAGGGAATTCACCTTCCAGGTAAACCTTAACAAACAAAACATCATCAACCTTACCGGCTAAATTTTTACTGCTTTCCGATAACGAATAACGTTTTTCGGAAGTTAAATCAATCCTAAAAAAGTAGTTGGTTAAAATTAGGTTCAACAAAATAAGTAAGCCTAATACTAAACCTAGCTCTGTTAACGATTGTAGTTTAAAATTTCTTTTTTTCATGTGTAACGCCCAGCGTTTATATCAAAAAATTACAATACTTTATTTACCACTTGCGTGAACCAAATATGGTTTTGGTTGACCATAAAAATGCGGTGATTACACTTATAAAATATAATACATCGCGGCTATCTAATACACCACGACTCATAGAATCGTAATGTGCTTTTATACCTAAGGAAGCAACAATACTATCATAGGTTCCTAACAAATTAAAATTAGCAAGCATATCAAACAGCGCATAAAAGCAGTAGCACAAAAACATACTTACTATAAACGATACAATTTGATTATCGGTAATGGCTGATGCAAAAATACCAATGGCCACAAAGCTGCTTGCTAAAAAAAACAAACCAATGTACGAGCCCCAGGTTGCGCCCATATCAATATTACCTTTGGGTGCACCCAATTGGTAAACGGTATAAAAATATAACAGTGTAGGTATTAATGAAAACAACACCAATACTACTCCGGCAAAATATTTACCTAAAATAATTTGGGTATCGGTTAAAGGTTTTGTGGTGATGATTTCTATGGTACCGCTCTTTTTTTCTTCGCTAAAACTACGCATGGTAATTGCCGAAATTAAAAAGATAAATACCCATGGAGCCATACCAAATAAGGTATCCATATTGGCGTAACCCATATCAAATATGTTATACTCAGGTAACACCCACATAAATAATCCAATCGCAATTAAAAACACGGTAATTACCACGTAGGCAATTAATGAGCTAAGGAACGACCTGATTTCTTTTTTAAGTATTGTAAACATGTAAACGATTATTTATTGGTCAACTTTTGGAAAACAGATTCTAATGAGTCTTCCTCCAAACTCATAGATAACAGCACCCAACCTTGTTGTGAGGATATGGTGGAAACTTGTTCGCGTACATCAGCCGAACATTTTAACAAATACTTTTTACCTTTTTGTTTTACAACTTTAACACCATCAATATTTTTAAGTATCGATTCTTTTACTTCATTTTTAAACTCAACCACAATGGTAAGTTCGTGTTTACTTTGTTGTTGCAAAGCGGCAATATTATCATCGGCTACAATTTTACCGTGGTTGATAATAATTACACGGTTACACATGCTCTCTACCTCTTGCATAATGTGGGTAGATAACAACACCGTTTTATCTTTACCAATTTCTTTAATCAACTCACGTATTTCAACCACCTGATTTGGATCAAGGCCTGAAGTTGGTTCATCCAATATCAATACTTTAGGATTATGAAGCATGGCTTGTGCAAGGCCAACACGTTGTTTGTACCCTTTACTTAACTGACCAATTTTCTTTTTACGTTCAAGACTTAAACCCACACGTTCAATCATTTCGTCTACCCTACTTTTGGCGTCTTTTCCTAAACCTTGTACTTCGGCACTAAACATTAAATATTCTTTAACAAACATATCGGTGTAAAGCGGATTTAGTTCCGGCAAATAACCAATGTGTTTTTTCACCTCCATGGTTTGAGTTGATACATCAAAGCCACAAACTTTGGCAATGCCACTGGTTTGAGGAATGTATCCTGTTAAAATTTTCATGGTGGTTGATTTACCTGCACCGTTCGGACCTAAAAAACCCAATATTTCACCTTGCTTGGCCTCAAACGAAATTTCGTCAAGCGCACGTTGCGTTCCGTAAATTTTGGTAAGTTTCTCTACTTGTATACTCATCGAATAAAATGAAAGTCAGCGAAAATAGGCAAAAGGTTGTTAAGCTGCACAAATAAAAAAGGCTTGCA
>JBFYQC010000218.1:0-18870 GCA_041302975.1 Bacteroidota bacterium | reverse complement strand
CCATTATAAATTTTTCTTGTGTGCATCATCATGGTAAACGCTTCCTTAAAAAAATGCGGCGTGTGCGGATCTAATTCAGTATCACTATATGCATGATGCATTCGGTGTAGTATCGCGTAAGCACGTGCATTTAAATAAGAGGTTCCTTGTGTTATCCAAGTATATATATACCAGAACTTTTCCCAAAACTTAGACATGGTAAACATTTTATGCGCCGAATAACGGTGCAAATAAAATGTTTGACCAAAAAGTGATAAATACCAATGAAGCAGTAAGAAAATCAAAATTATCATCTATAAAAATTAGATGGTAAATTTAAACAACTTGTATTGATAAATATTCTAATGTTTAATAATAGGATAATAAAAGCCCTTAACAGCTTACAAACCACTGCTAAAAGTTAATAGGCATCTCCACAATCACTATTTAATCAAGTCAAAAAAGCGTTTCTGGAAAACTAAAAATTGATCTTCTAAAACAGCGATTCCCTTTTCTTGAATAGGTGACAGTGGCTCAAGTCCATTAGCAACACTCACATATAAATCACTTACGCGTCTACGGTATTTAAACTCATCAAAGAAAATTGATTTTCGATTGAGTTCAACAATCTCTCTTTTGAAAGAATCCAACTTACGCAACTTTTCTTTAACGGAAGTAGCTGTAGTGTCTGCTAATGAAATCGTCTTTACCGTTTTATCTAAAGAGTCTATAAGTGTATGTAAACGCTCATGTAAATGATACAAACGCATGCTTTGTTTGTGCAATAAACCTACAGTTTGCCCACTTAAGCCTTTTGCAGGATTGGCTTCGATCAAAATATTTTGAACATACTCTTTGCCATCTGTTTTGAGCACTACCTTATACGTTCCAATATCAACCTTTGGTCCAATTACCGAAGAAAATAAAACAGTTGACTGAGCAATATAGCCCCCTTGAGCAACCTTTGGTGCATTAATGGTTAAATCCCAATAAACACGGTTTAATCCTTTTGAACTGGATCCATTGATATCCTTGATTTTTTTATTAGACGGATCATAAATTTCAATTTTCACACCGGTATTACTACGCTCTTTCAAGTAATAATAAAAAGTAGGCGCTACCGCATTGCTACCCCCATTCCATCCTATTAAATTATCGGCAGGCAATGGAAATTGTGGTGTGTATGCGTATTTGAAATTTTGAACTGGATAAAATTTAACCGGTTGGTTAACATCCGATTTTACAAGTTCACGCAGTGGCTCAATATTATCAATGATATAAATGCCTCTTCCGTGCGATCCAATTACTAGATCATTGGTTTGTGGTTGAATTTTGATATCGCGCACTAAATTATACCAAGGCATGTTTTGATACTTACTACGCATCCAGTTATTACCGCCATCCAAAGAAATAAATAAACCCATTTCTGTTCCTAAAAATAACAGCTTTTCATTTACAATATCTTCTCTTATGATATGTGCAAATCCTGTAAATTCTGATGAACTAAATTTCTTCCATGTCACACCACCATCTGCGCTCATCACCACATAGGTATTCATATCGCCATACATATGGTTGTCAAGCGTTACATAAATTCTTTTTGAATCTAAAGAAGAAATTTCAATACTGCTAATCCAAGTTTTTTCGGGAACGCCTGTTTTCCAAATAGCAGGGGCTTTGTTTTGCCAAGTTTTACCGCCATCTGTGGTTAATTGCAAGTTACCATCATCGGTTCCTACCCAAATAACATTTTCATTTTTAGGATCTTGTACAAGGGTAAAAATAGTACAATGATTTTCGGCACTTGTATTATCACCCGTAATACTTCCCGTATTTTTTTCGGCCTGATTAATTTTATTAGGATCGTTGGTTGTTAAATCTGGAGAAATTCTTTCCCAGTTTTTACCATCATCTGTAGACTTAAATAAATACTGAGCAGCCGTATACAAATTATAAACCGGCTTTCCAGCAGCATTCTTTTTCTTTGAAGCACCCATTACAATCGGCGTGTTCCAATTCCAACGGTGTTCGTCATCACCATCTAATTTTTTAGGACGAACGCCGTAAGAAAGTCCCGTAGATAAATCTACTTTAGAAATTTCACCGCCTTGTGATTCAGAAAAAATAACTTTTGAATTTAATAAACTTGGCTGTACCCAAAATCCATCGCCACCATTAATCCATCTCCAATCAACAGCCGTAACACCACCTGGTGCCGAGCTAGGAGCCATCCAACTATTATTGTCTTGCAATCCGCCATAAACATTGTAAGGCGTTTGATTGTCTGTAGATACATGATAAAATTGTCCAACCGGAAGGTTATTTAAAAAGCTCCAAGCAGTACCACGGTTCGTACTCATATAAATACCGCCGTCTGTGCCTAAAAACATCATGTCTGGATTGGATGGATTGATCCACAATGCATGATGATCTGCATGCGGAGGAACACCTCCCGTAAACGCGCCACTCCATGAGTTTCCACCATCCGTTGAAAATTGAAAGTCGTAGGCTGGACGGTACACTCTTTTTGGATCTTTTGGATCGTACACAAGCGTGCTAAAATAAAACGGACGCGCTGTTAAGTTTTCGTTGGTAGGTAACTTTTTCCAAGTTTCCCCCTCATCTTCAGAAACAAAAATTCCTGATTCTTTTGCCTCAACAATAGCCATAAGCTCTGAAGGTTTAGAAGGGTTAATGGTAATTACAATTCTACCAAATTCACCAGCAGGTAATCCTTTCGAAAGTTTATTCCAAGTTTTTCCTCCATCCAAAGATTTAAACAAACCACTGCCCGGACCACCAGAGCTAAATGCATACGCTTTTCTTCTAAACTGCCACATAGATGCATAGATAACATTTGGCTTTGTTGGATGCATCGCAATATCTGCACAACCTGTTTCTTCGTTAACGTATAATATTTTTGCCCATGATTTACCACCATCTGTGGTTTTATACAATCCTCTATTTGCAGAATTATTCCAGAGTGGACCAGGCGCCGAAACATACACTGTTTTTTTATCGGTAGGATCAACTATAATTTTGCTGATGCGCTCTGTTCCTTCTAGACCAATTTTTTGCCAATTGTTTCCACCATCGGTTGTCTTGTAAAGTCCATCACCATATGAGACAGAATTTCTCATATTGCTTTCACCGGTACCTGCATAAACAACTTTTGCATTACCTGGCTCAATAGCTAGTGCACCAATAGATTGACAATATTTATCAAACAAAGGCTTAAAGCTAAGTCCACCATTTTGACTTTTCCAGATGCCACCACCTGCAGTTCCAACATATAAATTTAATTGACCATCGGCAGTAATACCATCAATAGACGTTATTCTTCCACTCATGGTAGAAGGGCCTAAAGACCTTGCTGCCATTACCTGAAAATAAGAGGAATTAATAGTGGTTTGTGCACTTGTTAAAAGAGCAAACAACAAAAAGATTCCAGAAAAAAATATTTTCTTATGCATAAAAAAAGTGTGAGGTCAATTAAATAATAAATTAGTTACCGCCATTAAAAATAGCTGCATCAATAGTAGGGTTAACAATGATTTTTTTATTGACCATCATCATTTGACCCTGATCTTGCTTTAAAGCCATTTTAATACCAAAATCAAGTGTTTGATAATCCAAATATTTAACAGCAGACTTTACTTCTTGTCCTTGTTGCTTTACAACAGACTCTATTTTATAAATTAAATTGGTTTGAATATCAAAGAAATAAGTTTTGTCATTCCCGTTTTTAGTGGTCATCTTAATTTTATGATACTCATTACCATCTTCTTCATCTTTTCCTAAAAATTCAACAACAGAACCTTTTGATTTATAATCAATAAACGCATCTTGAATGTCTAAATCATCTAACTTTTGTTTTAATTCGTCATCTGTGATTGGACTTAAAGTAGCCTTACCGCCAAATGGATTTTGAGACCAGCCTTTAGAAGGGGTTGTAATATCAATGATTTTATTACCCTGAAACTCTGCATCTACACGGGTACCTTTCATTTGAAGGCCTTGCATCACAAATGGAATCGCAATCCCTTGCATTTCAATTTGTCCTTCAACTTTGATGGACTGAACTTTAGACCATTTTTCGGCACCACCAATAGCAGTAATATACTTTGCAATGATATCATCTGCAGATTGTGCACTTACGGTAAAAACAGCTGATACAATGACAGCCATTACAAGAAACACTTTTTTCATAATGTTGAGTTTAAAAATTTAAAATATAGTAGTTGATTTAAAAGACTTATAGAATGCAAAATAATATAAACCAATTATGGCCTATGTTAATATGTATAAACGGCAAAAAAGTCATGTGCACTGAGGCTTTTTTATGGATGATATGTACGGTTTAAATGACCCCCAATTCTTTCCCTACAGCCGTAAAGGCTTCAATGGCCTGATCTAACTGAGCAGTCGTATGTGCGGCAGAAATTTGAACCCTAATTCTGGCCTGACCTTTTGCAACAACAGGGTAATAAAACCCAATCACATAAATTCCTTTTTCCAATAATTTTTCGGCCATTTTTTGAGACACTACTGCGTCGTACAACATAATTGGTACAATAGGATGTGTGCCTGGTTTTATATCAAAACCTGCGGCCGTAATTTTTGCTCTAAAATATTGTGTATTGGCTTCTAGGGTATCTCGTAGCTCTGTGGTTTGGGACAATAAATCAAATACCGCAATAGACGCCCCTGTAATTGAAGGCGCTAGGGTATTTGAAAATAAATAAGGTCTTGAGCGTTGTCTTAATATTTCAATGATTTCTTTTTTACCTGATGTAAAACCACCCGATGCACCACCCAATGCTTTACCCAGTGTACCGGTAATAATATCTACTTTTCCCATCACTCCTTTTAACTCATGCACCCCTCTTCCTGTTTTGCCTAAAAATCCGGTAGAATGACATTCGTCTGTCATGACCAAGGCCTCATACTTTTCGGCCAATTCAACAATTTTATCAAGTTGGGCAATGGTGCCATCCATAGAAAATGCACCATCGGTTACAATTATTTTTTGAACAGCACCGGCAGCTACTGCTTCCTTTAATTTGGCTTCTAAATCCTCCATGGAGTTGTGTTCATACCTATAGCGCATAGACTTTGTAAGCCTAACGCCATCTATAATGGAAGCATGATTGAGTGCATCTGAAATGATCGCATCTTTTTCACCAAACAAAGGTTCAAATACACCACCATTGGCATCAAATGCTGCAGCATATAAAATGGTATCTTCTGTGCCTAAAAATTCAGAAATCTTTTGTTCTAATGTTTTATGTATATCCTGTGTACCACAAATAAAACGTACAGATGATAAACCAAACCCATGCGAATCAATAGCCGCTTTAGCAGCTTCAATTACTTTTGGATGAGACGATAATCCTAAGTAGTTATTGGCACAAAAATTTAAAACCTCTTGTCCACCCTGAATCGTAATTTGAGCCGCTTGCGCCGATGTAATGATTCTTTCTTTCTTAAATAGGCCAGCTTCTTTAATGGATTCTATTTCGTTAACTAAAAAGGGTTTGAATTGATCGTACATAATATTATTTGTGCTTGTTATAATTAAAATAGCTAGGCAAGTTGTCTACAATAGCTGCTGTCATTGCGTTTAAATCAAATGCGGGTTTCCAATTCCAGTCATGTTGCGCGGCACTATCATCGATACTGTTGGGCCAACTGTCTGCAATTTCTTGTCTAAAATCGGATACGTATTCGATTGTAAATTTCGGGAAATAAGGCAATAAACTTTGATAAATTTCTTGTGGCGAAAAACTCATGCCCGATAAATTATAACTCGTACGAATCTTAATATTTTCTTTGGGGGCATTCATTAATTGAATGGTTGCTTGTATCGCATCTTCCATATACATCATTGGCAAATACGTATCGGCACTTAAAAAGCAAGTGAACTTTTCGTGGTTTAAGGCTTTATGGTAAATATCTACTGCATAATCTGTGGTTCCTCCGCCCGGTAAAGACTTGTATCCAATTAAACCAGGATACCTGATACTTCTTACATCTACGCCGTATTTATTAAAATAATATTCGCACCAGTGCTCACCCGCCAATTTAGAAATACCATACACCGTATTAGGATCTTTAAATGCTTGTTGAGGTGTCCCGTTTTTAGGAGAGTTGGGGCCAAAAACGGCAATTGAACTAGGCCAAAAAACTTTATCGATAGCAAACTCACGCGCAACCTCTAAAACATTGAGTAGGCCACCCATATTTAAGTCCCAAGCATGTACCGGATTTTTTTCACCAACTGCCGATAAAATAGCGGCTAAATGATACACCTGTGTAACACCCTCCTTTTCTACCATGGCAGCAAGGGCCGCCCTATCCATCACATTTAAGGTTTGAAAAGTACAGTAATCAAACTTATCTTTTACAGATTCCTGAAAATCAGTGGCTATAACAGCCTCATTTCCATAGGTATTTGCGAGTAATTTAGTGAGTTCTGTGCCTAACTGACCCCCAGCACCAATAACCAAAATCTTAGCCATTAACTAATGTTTGTTTGTACGCGTGAAATTAGTTGATTTGGCTAAAAATGCAAAGTTCTGTTGTAAAAAAGGAGTTAAAAAGCTGTTAGGTCTTAAGCTTTTCGACAGTCATTTTTGAGTAGATAAAATAGGTGACTATCGAAAATGTCAATCCTATAATGATAATTAAGTAGTTCATGGGCTTTGGCATACTTAGTGACATACGAATTAGTATGGTGGTAATGATAAAGCTGGCATTCCTAAAAATGAGGTTAAATGAAAATTGATAGATAAATGAAATAATGAGTAAGAGTACATCAACAAAAATCATGATCGTAAAAAAGTCAGTGTAAAAAACAGTGTTAGGATTTGGAAAAGATGTTTTGTTTTGAAAAGCCAGTCTAACATCTGTGAGCCAAGAAAACAAACTTATAAAACTTAAACCTATAAGCACGCCGCACATAATAACGGACAAGACTTTTTTGATTTTAATAAACTGTTCTAAATCTACATGAGCGTCACTTACACCATGCTTTTTATACATTTTATTGTAAACCAACGTAGAAAAAAGCATAATTATTGATGCGCCTAAATCATAAAGTATATTAATAAAGTTTGGATTATTAATAGCGGCAATTTCAGTAAAATCGATATCTGCAATGTCATGAAAGAAGCTACGAAGTGTAATAAGAGCAATGATTTCAAACTGCTTGCCAATAAATTCAGAGATAGATTTTGGAATAATTATAACCAATAAAAATACCTCGTAATAAAGTATAAAACTAAAAGGAGTATAAATTGCTTTTAAGTAACTATGGCTACTAGGTCCAATAAAATTAAAAGTGTTTTCAAAATAAATAAAAGCAATATGTGCAACAAATGAAATAATAGAAACCTTTAAAATAGCAACTTCAAAAAAATGTAATTTTTTTGAAGTACTGAGTGTATCATAAATACCCAGTAATTTGCTAAGTAACGTATTCATGGTCCTACTTTATATTTTTATACTTTGCGAGCATTAAAAAACATCCCGCTCCTAAGAGAAGGGTAATTAATCCAGCAAAGTATGGAAGTATGTCTGTCATATCATTCTTTGTTCGTTAGTTTAAGGAAAATACCAAAACATAAAATGGAAGGAACCCAAAGTCCAACAAATAGAGCTTGTTCTTTATTACCTGTAAACCACATGATTTCTGAAAAAACAAGGGAAAGAAGTGCAGCAACTAATAATAGTATGTCGCCGCTTGTAAATTTTTTAAGCATAGAGTGTAAGTTTCTTCTGTATTGTAACCTATTTAATGCGTAAAGTAACCATAATGTTAATTTGTTTAAGTAAGTGAACAATTAGTTCAAACAAGCGTTATAGAAAAAAACAAATACATGAAAATCAAGAATCTAATGTTAGCTCTAGTTGTAATAGTTGCTAGCACCATCACAGTTAAGGCGCAATCTACAATTGTAGACATCGCTGTTGGATCTAAAGATCATTCAACTTTAGTTGCTGCTGTCAAAGCTGCAGACTTAGTTGCTACACTTCAGAGTGCTGGACCTTTTACCGTTTTTGCACCAACTAATGCAGCATTTGCAAAATTACCTGCAGGTACTGTAGAGTTTTTATTAAAGCCAGAAAACAAAGCAACCTTAGCTAAAATTTTAACGTACCACGTTGTAGCTGGTAGTTTTAATGCAGGTGCTGTTGTTAAAGCCATTAAAGATGGTGGTGGATCTGTAACATTAAAAACAGTAAGTGGTGGCAACCTAGTTGCTTCTATCAAAGAAGGTAAAGTTGTTTTAACAGACGAAAAAGGTGGTGTATCAACTGTAGTTGCTACTGACCTAACTGCAACAAACGGTTTAATCCACGTTGTGGATGCTGTAGTATTACCTAAGTAATTATAGCTCACCAATATTTTATAATAGGGTTTACGCAATAACACGCGTAAACCCTATTTTTGTAAGATGCCATTGGTGAACAAAAAAAACGGTGCGGTTAATATATATCCAATAAACAAATGGATGGGCATCTTTTTACTTTTGTTTGCCACACAAAATGTATTTGGACAAATCAGTAAAGACACAACAAGCAAAACAAATAATTTAAGTCCTGTTAGCGTTTATTACAACCGTTGGGAAAGAAAAATAAACGAAGTGCCTAACCGCATTACTAAGTTTAATTTTAAACAACAGCGTTTACAAAACCCACAAACCATGGCCGATGCTATTGGTGTAACCGGTGAAGTATTTATACAAAAAAGTCAAATGGGTGGCGGTAGTCCTATGATTAGGGGGTTTGCTACCAACCGTGTATTAATTGTGGTGGATGGTGTTAGAATGAACAATGCCATTTACAGAAGTGGCAATTTGCAAAATATTATTTCTTTTGATCCTTTAGCACTCCAAGACGCTGAAGTAATTTTTGGACCCGGATCATTAATGTATGGTAGCGATGCCATTGGTGGGGTTATGGATTTTCACACACTCGAACCTAAATTAGCATCAAATAATAAAACATTCATAAAAGGTGATGCGTTAGTAAGGTATGCATCTGCTAATAATGAAAAAACAGGTCATGCCAATGTAAATATTGTTGGGAAAAAATTATCCTTTCTAACCAGTTTCACAACTAGTAGTTTTGGTGATTTACAAATGGGAAAAAATGGAGGTCAAGATAGTTATTTGCGCAAAGAATACATCGAGCGCATCAATAACCAAGATGTAGTGGTAAAAAATACCAACCCATACTTACAAAAAAATAGTGGCTATCATCAAAATAACCTACTCACTAAATTAAGGTATAAACCAAGTGATCATTGGGATATACAATACGGATATCATTATTCAAAAACTGGAAATATACCTCGCTACGATAGACTTATTGAATACGCGTCTGGAAATCTGCGTTTTGCAGAATGGAATTATGGTCCGCAGTTTTGGACGATGCAAAATTTACAGATTCAACATAAAAAAAATACAACCCTCTACAACGAAGCAAAAATTGTAATTGCATATCAGCAATACCAAGAAAGTAGAATAGACCGTAGACGAAATAACAACAACCAACGAACACAAACGGAAAACGTAGATGCAACTTCAGTAAATCTAGACTTTACAAAATCTTTCAACGATAAAGAAGAAATTTTTTATGGAGCAGAATGGGTAGGGAATGCAGTAGGTTCAATAGCAACAAATGTAAATATCACCAACGGCAACCAAACAAAAGTTGCTACGCGCTATCCAGATGGAGCAACCTGGAATTCCTTTGCAGTATATTCAAGCTATAAAAAAATCATCAACGATCAATTCAATTTTTCGGGCGGATTGCGCTATAATACTGGTCAAACCAAAGCAAGCTTTGATACTACCTTTTTTAAATTTCCTTTTACAAGATCCAATTTACAAAACAGCAGTGTTACAGGAAATATAGGCGTCGTATACAAAACAAGTGAAGGTTTACAAATTAATGCACTGATCTCCACAGGATTTAGAATGCCCAACATAGATGACATTGGAAAAGTGTTTGAATCGGCACCGGGTAATGTGGTGGTACCAAATAATACGCTAAAATCAGAATATGCATGGAACTATGAAATAGGTTTACAGTACACTCATCCAGAAAAACTAAATTATTACTTATCCATTTTTACAACCACATTACAAAATGCATTAACCAATAGACCTTTTACATTTAATGGACAAGACTCTATTATGTATGATGGTACAAAAAGTCGGGTTAACGCTATTCAAAATGTGGCTCAAGCAAAAGTTTGGGGCATACAATTAGGGTGGGAACTGTTTTTAAATAAGCATACCAAATGGCAATCGAAATTAAATTGGATTGAAGGCCATGAAACGGATGATGTAAAAAATGAACAAGTACCGCTTAGACATGCGCCTCCTTTTTTTGGTAGTAGTGCTATTCAATGGCAAGAAGGTCAATTTGCCATTGAACTAAACACACAATTTAATGGTCAAATAAATAGCGCAAATTTAGCACCAAGTGAAAAAGCAAAAACAGCTATTTATGCGGTAGACAAAACTGGAAATCCATACGCACCTAGCTGGCAAACCATCAATATCAAAGCGAGTTATACGATTGGTAAAATGCAAGTACACTTAGGTTGGGAAAACATAACCAACCAGCGCTACAGGCCCTATTCATCAGGGATTGTAGCAGCTGGTAGTAATATTATAACAAGCCTCCGTTATAGCTTTTAAATTCAGTTTATTTTTCTAGATAGAGTTGGTTAAATAGCATTTTATAGGTGCTGTGTGTTTGTCCTCTAAATGTAATTTCAGGACCATATACCATTAATTTTCCTTTGCCAACTTTTGCTTCAAATGCGGCAACTGTTTGTTGTAGGTAAGACTGTCCATAAGCCCAACCACTTCTAAGTGTTTTATCGGTAGCATACCAAGCAAGCGGTGTTACTTCACCAGTAGCAGTAGCATTTGGCAGTAAATTAAAAACAGGGCTTGCACTAAAGTATACATCGGCATTAGGCTTCATACCCCAGTTTGCTTTATGCTCATTGTTTACGGCAACTTGCATCACAGATCCAGGAATATAAAATTTTTCACCAGGTAATGGTCGCTCTTTACCATTCACCATTTCAACAAGTGCATTACGAATAGGTAGTTTAAAGTGATACGCTAAATTAGCGCTGCTACCAACTGTTATAATGGTTCCACCAGCTTCGGTAAATTCTTTCAAAGCAGGAATTGATTTTGCAGCTGTAATTTTTCCTAGCTGTGCATGGTACATTTCAGGAATCTCTTTTTCGTTAGCTTCTCTACCTTGATAGCCACCCATAGCATTTGCTTCTGCACGAAACGCTGGAATCGCACCACCAACAAATAAAATAACATCGTACTTACTTTTTAAATTACCTGCATCAATTTCTTTTGCAAATACCACCGTAAATGGAAAATGATATTGTTCAAAAATCCATCTTGTCCATCCAGAAGGCATAGATCCGCCATACATATCCCAAAGCGCAATTCTACTTGGCTTTAATGCAACAGCACCCATATTTAATTTTTGTTGTACGCCTGTAATTTTTACACCATTTTTAGCTGCAGCATTTTCTAAAATAGATACTGATTTGTCAGAAGCAACTACATAAAAATATTCGCTATTTTTTTCGACCTCAATGCCCTCTTTTAATAAGTCATTAATTAAAATAAAGCTCGCGTTTTCTTTGGTAGAAAATGTGTAGCCAACGGCACTTGCTAATTTTGTAAAAGAACCTTTGTGTTTTTGCTCCTCACCATAAGGGATTGTTTCAAACGGTCCGTCAAATGGTTCTAGTATACGGTCAAACTCGAGGCCCATGGTATACGCTGGTGTCCAGCCGGCTGCATCATAAGGCCTAACTGGTGGACCACCAGGATATTGAAAATCGTTGGGATGATCTTGAGGCTCAAACATATCAATCACATGCGGTCTAAATGCTTGATTGGTTTTTACAACATACGAACCTGCTTCATATTCTTTACCACCAACTTTAAAATGAGCAGTTGCTTTTTCTACACGAATACCACTCTTAATTAAAATATTTACAAAATTAGTAGCAGTAGTTGTTTGTGAAATTGGAATAATATAACCACGCGCATCTCTAAGTTTCGGATTCTTATATACTTTCTCATAGAACTGTAATGCAATGCTATCGGCACGTTGGTCTTTTTGATCCGCTTTCATTAACTCGTTCACCATTTCAACTTTATTTGGAGATAGTGTCCAATAGTCTTTGCTTCCAGCATTAATTGAATTTTTACCCATGGTATAAATATTCATGAGTAGTTCATCTTTATGACGAGATGCATAATTTAATACCGCATAATTCAGAGATACTGAATAATCAATTGAATTTCTGAAATACCATTTTTGAGGTGTAATTGGAAAAGGTGTACCACTATTAGGAATAAGTCGAGACGGCACAAATGGAATTTTCATAGGTGTTGGATTGCCAATCATTTCCGTTAACAAACCAACAATATTATGGTAGTATGCTGTTGTTCTTAATCCACCATTCCACCATGTCGAATATACAGATCCGCTTTTCATGGTATAGCCTGGTTTATTTTCGGCATTCAGTCTTGTACTCATTACTGCACCTAATTGATCAATACCAGTAATCAATAATGGATCATACACATAATTAAATGGATCACGGTAAGGAGGGCCAGCCACAACGGTTCCAGCCGGTCCTGTTTGGTGGTGATTGTATAAAATTTGGGGCATCCATTCTACATACTGTTGAAGACTCATATTGCGTGACTCACTCATATTGGTCATATAAAAATCACGGTTGTTGTCATGACCAATATATTTTTGATAGAGCCTTGGTAAATTGGCAGTATTGCGTTTTAGAGTATCTGTATGGCGCATGTACCAATTAGACTGTAGTTCTTGGCCATCCGGATTTGCATGTACAAATAAAATAATGGTAGATTTTAAAATCCTCTTTGTTTCATCGTCATTACGAGATAAAATTTGATACAATGTTTCTATCCACTGATGTATGCCAAGTACTTCATTGGCATGTAATCCGCCATCAATCCATACCACCGCCTTACCTTCGTTGGCAAGTTGCTTGGCATCCGCATCAGATAAGCCCTCTGCTCTCGCCATTTGTTGCGATATCGATTTATACTTTGCAAGTTTGGATAAATTAGCTGGGTCAGACACAATAACCATATACTGAGTACGACCTTCTTCGGTGGTACCAATACTTTGAAGCTTCATTTTATTTGAAGCCGCTGCTAATTTTTGTAAATACGCTTCCGTTTGCGTGTAATTGGCTAACTGATAATTATCACCAATATTAAATCCAAAATGAGATTTTGGACTTGGCACATTTTGCGCTTGGGCAAAAAAGGCAACTACAAGAGAAAGTAATAAAAGGGCTTTCCTAAGCATAGTGGATAGTTTAGAGTATCTAAATTAACCGAACTACTTTAAAAACTAAACTTTTGTTGGAGCTTTTTATATAAGATGCTTGTATACGTTATTTCATAGTAGCTGTTCCGCCTCTATGGTACTGCCCAAAATGAAAGCTACGCACCTGAGCAGGCTTACCATCAGCTAATACAACTTTAAATAAGTAGTCGTAATCGTCATCTGACAGCTGAGCCACAGGTCTTGCGGCTCCAAGTGCTTCAATCGTTTCTAATACGGTATTGGAATGGCCAACAATTAATATTGACTTATCCTGCTTATCTAGGTTTATAAAATCAAGAACTGTAGCTACATTTTTTGGATTGTATATTTCTATCGGCATATTAAAATAGGTGGCCGTTTGTTTTGTTCTTTTGGTATCTGTAGAAAATATTTTTACAATGTTTTCTTTTTGCAAATAAGCTGCTAAATCTTTAGCCCTTTGCATACCAACAACGGTTAAATCTGGATTCAGTCGGTTTGCAAAAGAAGTGTCTTTTTCTGCATGTCTAACGATCCAAACAGTTGTTTTTTGTGCAGTTGCTTCAAAACCAATAATCAATAATAATACTAGAACAAGAGACTTAATACCTTTTAGCATGACGTTTATTTTGGTACAAATTAAATAAAAAAGGCCCAGTTAGAAAACTAACTGGACCCTTTTAATATGCAAGAGAAAATTCTAATTGTCTTTACAAAGTGGATTTAATAATAACTCTGTAGAAGATATCGGCCAAATATACTGTTGTGCATCTGGTTTAATTTCAGCTACACCAGGCTTAGCCGGTAAAGGAAGACCTAATCTTGTGATATCAGTACCTCTAACGCCTTCTCCTAATAATTCAATGCGTCTTTCATTTACAATTGCATTTGCTAATGCTGTTGAGTTAGCAAAATCAGCAGCTGTAAATACAGTTGATGCATCAGATCTGCCACGTACTGCATTTAATAAAGCAATTGCTTGAGCATCTACGGTATTAGATGAACGTACTCTTGCTTCAGCTAAACTAAGTAGTACCTCAGCGTATCTAATAACAGGTGCATAGTCGGTAAAGATAGAAGCAACACTATATTTGGTTAAGTAGCTTTTGCCACCATATACACCAATCATAGATCTTCTTTTATCAGTTGTTTTCCAACCAGCATCTGCAATAACACCAGTACTTAACATAGAGTACTCTCCATTACCACCATTAAATGCCGCAGGGCCATAGTAGTAACCTAATTGGTTTTGCGTACCTGGTGCTTCATTAGATGCAAATGGCATTGATAAAATAGACTCGGTAGTCGTATAAGGTGCTTTAAATACATTGGTGATATCTGCTTGTAATGCATGTGCTACACCAGATGCTGCAGTAAATGGCGCTGCACTACTTACTATTTTATTGGCTTCAGTAATTACATTTGAATAACGACCCATGCTTAAATAAACCCTTGTTTTAAGTGCAATAGCTGTATTCTTATGTGCACGAATGGTATTATTTAAAGCAGTGCTATAACTAGCTGGTAAGTTGGTTTCAGCAAAATCTAAATCTGCTAAAATTTGTGTATATACTTCAGCTACTGTAGCTCTTGCTTTTGCATAATCATCAGAACCTGTGTTACCTTTTAAACGCATTGGTACACCAGGTTTAGATCCATTACCATCCCAAAAAGGACGCGCATACAATTGTAGTAATGAGTAATAACTTAATGCTCTTAACAAACGAGCTTCTGCTTGATAGTTATTAGAAAGTGGTGTTCCAACAACTGCAGTTCCTTTAGCGGTCATACCTTCTAAAAAAACGTTCGCCAAGTTAATTACATAGTAGGCTCTTGACCAATGGTTTTGAACAGAGTTAGTAGAACTGTTTGATGGTGTATAGTTCCAAACATCAAAACCAGTTACAACGTTGGTTCTTTCATTCATAAAATCACCGCCACGGATATCGTTAAATACTTGGTAACGACCACCGTACATGCCTGAATTTTTAATAGAAGCATAAATCGCTCTTACCTGACCTTCAACTCTATCCTTACTATCAAATGCAGTAAGATCAGAAATTACGTTGGTAGGAACCGGATTTACAAAATTTTCTTTGGCGCAAGAGGTCATTTGAACAAGACCTGCAGCCATCAAAATGTATAATAGATTCTTTTTCATTTTTCTTAATTAATAGTTTAACAATTAGAAACCAACGTTGATACCAACAGTAATTGTACGTTGGTTAGCCACGGTGTTTCTGTCAACACCAAAATTGGTAGTGCCATTTCCGTTAGAAGAAACCTCAGGATCTGGTCCTGGATATGCTGTTAAAATAAGCAAGTTGTTTCCTGAAACATAAAAACGTGCATTTGAAATTTTGATTTTGTCCAACATATTTTTTGGAATATTGTATCCAAGTGTTAGGGTTCTTAACTTGATAAAATCACCTTTATACACATTGATGTCAAGTGGGAAAGAAGAACCGTTTGAAACGTTATCTCCAAACACTGCTCTTGGAAATTCAGTAACGTCTCCAGCTTTTTGCCATCTGTTTAAAACACCAATTTCATTGTTCCAGAAACGTTGGTCTCTTAAACCAGCCTGCGTACCATAATACAACCAGTTACCCATTTGGTAGGTAAATAATGCATTCAATTCAAAGTTTTTGAACCTAACGTTATTTTCAAAACCACCAAATATTTTAGCGTGTGTATTTTTGTATACAATCGCATCTGCACTACTTACAGTTGGAGCTACGCTTCCATCTGCATACATGAAACGAGATTGACCTGCTGGTGCAACGTGTTGGAATAACACTTGTCTACCTTGTGCATTCAAGAAAATTCTTCGTCCAGAAGCTGGATCAACACCTGCTGTTCTTGTTACAAACAACATACCAATTGGATTACCCGGCATGGTAATACTTGGATTTTCTAGCCCACCTGTAGAACCAATAATGTTGGTGATACCTGGTGCTAATGACAACACTTTATTATCGTTGGTTGATAAGTTAAACGAAGTTGTCCAAGAGAAATCTTTGTTTTGAACTACGTTGTATTTAATATCAAATTCAAAACCTCTATTGTACATAGAACCAATGTTGGTTGGGATATTTGAAGGTAAACCAGCAGATGGCGGTTGTGGTACAAATAATAATAAACCATCATTATTACTATTGTAGTAACCAATTTCTGCAGTTAAACGATCATTAAATAAACCAAAATTTAAACCAACGTCTGTTTTTTTACTGGTTTCCCAAGTAAGGTTTGGATTACCCGCTTGGCTATAACCTACTGTTCCAGCACTTCCATATAAACCAGAGCTAAAAGTTGATAATGATGCAAAGTTTCCTAAGCCACCAATATTACCAACTTTACCATAGCTACTTCTTAAACGTAAGCTGCTAAATACTTTGTCAAGCTTGATATTCTGAATGAATTTTTCAGATAACACATCCCAGCTTGCAGACACACCCCAGAATACACCGTACTTGCTGTTTAAACCCAATTGCGATGCTCCATCTCTACGCACGTTAGCAGTTAAAAAATATTTTCTGCTAAAATTATACTGCGCACGAGCAAACTCAGAGTATAAATAATTTTCGCCAATACCTAATCCAGAAGTGTTAGGGGTAACCCATCCACCCTGAATATTTGTAAATGCAGGATCCGCAACTGTTACACGGTTTAGGCCATAACTGTTTTGATCAGACTTTTGTTGCTCCACACCCGCAAGAACACTAACATTATGCTTTTGTGCAAACACTTTATCAAATTGAGCAGTGGTTGTCCAAACCCAACGTTTGTTTTTATTAAAAATGGCAGAAACAGAACCTGTTGCAGAAAAACCTTCTCCAGATAATGGATGAGAATACACATCATTATCAACCATTAAATAATCAAGACCATATTGTGTTCTTACCGCTAACCAGCTCACAGGTTTAAACTGTGCATATAAGTTGCTAATTAAATGTTCGCCATAGCTGTTAGATCTGTTTAAGTCCATGGTAATTTGTGGATTATAAAAACCTACTTGGCCTAATTTATTACCCATTACACCAATAAGTCCATTTGCTTGATTATATGAACCATCTGCTTTGAAAGGACCAACGTTAGGTGCCGTAATTAAAGCCACACGACCTAAACCTGCTGTTGCAAACGCATCACCTAAAGATCCAGAACTTGTAGCTGCTGTATTTTTATCGCTGGTATATTGGATTTTTCCACCCATGCTAAAAAACTTTCCAGCTTTATGATCAACGTTCATTAATAAAGTTAAACGCTTAAAATCGTTTCTGTTGATGATACCTTCTTGCTCTGTATAACCAGTAGAAAAATAATAACTAGTAGACTCATTCGCACCAGATAAACTAATGGTGTTGCTATGTTGCAATCCCTGGCGGTAAACGATATCTGCCCAATTGGTATTAATTATTTTTCCATCTGCACCTACTGTAGTTGCAAACGCATTGGTTGCAGCATTATAAGTACCAGCATTTCTTAAGGCTTCATTTTTATAGTCGGTGTATTGTTGCGCGTCAAGTACTTGTTGTAAACGCTGCGGATTACTAAATCCAATCCAGCTATCTAAAGTAACTTTTGAACGACCTGGCTTACCTTTTTTAGTAGTAATAAATAATACACCATTTGCGGCACGGCTACCATAAATAGCAGTTGCAGCAGCGTCTTTAGCAACGTCTACACTTTCGATATCATTTGGATTGATAGAAGATAAAACGTTACCTGCTGCACTAGTTGAACTACCATCACCAGTAAATACTGGCACACCATCAACTACAATGAGCGGATAAGATGATAATGAAATAGAGTTGGCACCTCTAATTCTTAATACAGGTGGTGCATTTAATACACCACTTGGAATTACTACTTGCACACCAGCAGCTCTACCACCCAAAGCTTGTTCAAAACTTTGTGTAGGCTTATTTGCTAAAGCCTCACCTTTAACACTAGCGATACTACCAGTAATATCTCTTTTCTTTTGTGTACCATATCCAACGACTACAACCTCATTTAAGGCTTTATCTTCAGGAGATAATGAAACCGTAACGGTTGATACGCCTGTAATACTTACTTCTTTAGAATCAAATCCAACGTAAGTAATTTTTAAACTTTTCACTTTTTCAGTTACTTGAATAGAAAAAGATCCATTGTTGTCTGAAAGTGCATTTTTGTTAACACCTACAGCACTAATTGTAACACCGCTTAACGGTGTTCCTTTGTCATCGGTTACCTTTCCGGTAACTGTTCGAGGGGATTGAGCGTATGCTTGTGCTATTATCATCAAATCAAACGTCAAAAAAACAGTTAGTTTTTTCATCGTTTTTAATTTTGGTTAATTTGAACTTAAATTTAGTTAAATTATTTTTACGTTAATTTTTTTATTTTTGAGCTGAAATAAAATTAATTCAACTAATATTAATTAACTAATTGTTAATCAATATTTTATATATTTTTTGATTTTTATTCGCT
>JBFYQC010000217.1:0-35962 GCA_041302975.1 Bacteroidota bacterium | reverse complement strand
AATCAACCTACCTTTACCAAAGCACAATTGGCACTGCGAAACGGGCAAGATAAGGATGAAGTTTGGGTTGCTTATCGTGGTGTAATTTATGACGTTACCAAGAGTAGATTATGGCGAAATGGTAAACATTACGAGCATTGGGCAGGGCAAGATTTAACGGATGAATTAAAAGACGCACCGCACAGTAAAACCGTATTTGATAAGTTTGATATTGTAGGATATTTAGAAAAATAATACATGAGTACAAAAGCCTTTAGCTTTGATAGCTATATTTTAAAAGGGATGACTTATAGTGTGTACCTTGATTTGTTGAAAGATTTATTGTCGGAAGGAAAAACCACAGGACCAAACCAGGATTCCGGATTAATTGAGTATGCTAAGTTGAACATTCAACGTATGGAGCGTATTTATAAAACGGTTCTTATTAATGATGAACTTGCTAATAAGGTAAAGGCTATTTCCGAAAAACAAACATGGATTTGCATCACCGAGGGTTGGTGTGGCGATGCGGCACAAAGCATACCCTTGTTTGAAAGACTAGCAGCGTTAAATGATAACATTAATTTGAAAATTGTGTTACGTGATGAGAACCTGGATTTGATGGATAGATACCTAACTAATGGAGGAAGAGCAATACCTGTTGTAATTGCTATTCAAAACGATAAAGAAATTTGGAAATGGGGTCCTCGTCCAACATCATTGCAAGCCATTGTTGATGATTACAAACAAAATCCAACCGTTACCTTTGAAGAGTTAAAAACGCAATTGCATACTTGGTATGCAAAAAACAAAACGGTTGACCAACAAAACGAGCTCATAAAATTGATAATGTAGCATTAAATGAACCCTGTAAAACAGGGTTTTATCGCTTTTATTTGGTTTATATTATAAACTAGTTTACTTTTGTTGCTAAATACTTAATCAAATGAAAACAAAAATTACTTGGCTTGTTATGTTAATGATTTTAGCAACAGCCAATTTTGCTCAAAACCCTCTAATAAATGGTGGTTTCGAAACGTGGGTTGACAAAGGTGACTATCAAGAGCCACAATATTGGTACACATTAAATTCGTTGGTGGCATTTGGGTACACTCAAGGAACCATTTCAACAACCGATGCACACTCTGGCGTAAATGCAGTAAAACTTATAAGTCAAGCAAGCCAATTTCAAGACATACCTGGTTTACTTGCATCCGGCCCAGTACTTAATTCTTCTGGTGATGTAGATTTTAGTCAGGTAAAATTTGCATTTTCTTCTCGTCCAAAATCGTTGGTGTTTTATTACAAATATGCTCCAGCAGATGGTGATAGTTGTAATTTTTATATGGCCCTCACAAAGTGGAATGCATCAACTCAACAAACAGATACCATTGGTGAGGCAAGTTTTCAGAAAGGGGATTCTATATTTAATTATACCAGAGTTGAAGTTGAAATTGACTATTACGCATCAGCACAACCAGATTCGGCTTTTATGATTATTACATCAAGTGTTGATGGATTTAATCCTCTTGCCGGAAGTGTATTGTTTATTGATGACTTAGCGATAACATACAATACAGGTATTTACGATACATACCTCACAGATGTTGCTACTGCCTATCCTAATCCGGTTAAAGATGTATTACACTTCACAACAAAAAGCAAGGGTGGTTTAAAGACGCGCTTAATAACACTAAGTGGTATAGAAATGTTAAATGTTACTACACAAGAGTCAGAATCGGAAATTGATTTATCGGGTTTTTCAAAAGGAATGTATTTAGTTGAAATAACTACAGATGAAGGGATATCAATACAAAAGATTATTAAAAACTAATTTGGTTTGTTATGAATGAAAAAGAAGCATTGCTGGTAATTGAACAAATGATTAACAGCACCAAAGAAGACATTAAAGACAATGGTTTTTATTACTACATGTGGGGTTGGTTGGTTTTTATTGCAGCCATAATTAATGCTATCATATTGCATTTTAATTTACTGGAAGTACACAGCTTGCCTTGGATTATTTTGATGCCATTAGGAGGGATCATCACCTTTGTTGCCTCTAAACGAGAAAAACAGCCAAGCGTAAAGACCTATGTATCAGAAAGTATGGGAATTGTTGTAAAGGCTTTTAGCATATCGCTTTTTATTATTTGTTTTGCAATGCCCTTGGGCCAACAATGGAAAGCTTTCTATCCTACCATTATGATTATTTATGCCATTTGGCTTTTTGTATCGGGTGGTATGTTAAAATTTAAACCTTTGCAATATGGCGGCATATTAAATTGGTTATTAGCACTTGTTGGTTTTGTATGGGCATCAACCCAAATACATTTACTGCTTATTGCAGTTGGTGTAATTGGCGGATTTATTATTCCGGGGCATTTATTAAAAAGTAAAACAAACAAAAGTGTTTAAAGAACTTGATCCAATTTTGCATGCTCAGCTTCGGCTCGCCATTATGAGTATTTTAATGAATGTGGCCGAGGCTGAGTTTACGTATATTAAAGAAAAAACAGGAGCCACAGCCGGTAACTTAAGTGTACAAATTGATAAACTTAAACAAGCCGAATATTTAACTGTGACAAAATCGTTTAAAAATAATTATCCGCTAACTGTTTGTAAAATAACCCCTAATGGGCGTGCAGCTTTTGAGAAATATGTTAAAAACTTAAAATCATATCTTAAAGTATGATGTTCACATTTAAAAATGGTTTGGGGATAACGTTTTATTAATGTGTATTTACTTGCAAGGCATGAAAACGCTGAAAACTTTATTTGCAGCCTTAGCTTTTGCACCTTGCTTATTCGCCCAAGATATAGCAGGCATTTTGCCGCCTGAGCCTAACCAAAGTCATCCTGAAGAGGATGAAGTGGTTGAGGTATCAACTCAAGAAAAACATTTTTCGAATTTGCGCCAACTCACCTTCGGTGGCGATAATGCAGAGGCATACTTTAGTTTTGATGGAAAAAAATTATCGTTTCAAAGTAACAATCCAGCTTGGGGTTTAAAGTGTGACCAAATTTTTTGGATGGATATTGAGGAAGCTGCGGATAACCGTATCTATCAACCCTTAAATGTA
This sequence comes from Bacteroidota bacterium, assembly GCA_041302975.1. Classification (GTDB taxonomy): domain Bacteria; phylum Bacteroidota; class Bacteroidia; order UKL13-3; family UKL13-3; genus UBA6183. Next base: position 32,900 of record JBFYQC010000217.1, on the reverse strand, counting down.
AGTAACTTACAGGGCCGAACAACATGTAGCTACTACATGTCCGATAACAAACGTATTATTTACGCATCTACTTTTAAGGCTGGTGCCGAATGTCCGCCTGCCCCAGAAACCAGCGGTCGCTACTTGTGGTCAATAGACCCTAACTATGATATTTTCATTGGTGATGAAAAAGGAAAAGTATTAAAACAATTAACCGAAGTATACGGCTACGATGCTGAAGCTGTGGTATCACCCAAAGGGGATAAAATTTTATTTACTTCAACCCGCGATGGTGATTTGGACTTATACATCATGGATATTAATGGCAAAAACGTTAAACGTTTGACCAATACGTTGGGTTATGATGGTGGCGCATTTTTCTCTCCTGATGGAAGTAAAATTGTATTTAGAGCTAGTCGTCCGCAAGGAGCAGACACCATTGATTATAAAAATTTATTGGCAAAAGGACTGGTAGCCCCCACCAATATGGAGATTTTCACCATGAATGTAGATGGCAGCAATTTGCAACAAGTAACAAAATTAGGCAAAGCCAATTGGGCGCCTTTTTATCATCCAAGCGGAAACAAAATCATTTTTTCATCAAACCATCACAGCGATAAGGGTTACGACTTTCAGCTCTTTATGATTAATACAGACGGTAGCGGTTTGGAGCAAATTACTTTCGAAAGTAAGTTTAATGCCTTCCCAATGTTCTCTCCTGACGGAAAAAAATTGGTGTTCTCATCAAATAGAAACAACGGTGGAACCCGCGACACCAACGTGTTTATAGCCGATTGGGTTGAGTAGACCAATATTAAGTTTAGGCTTTTGGGCTATTTTTAACTAAATTCGCACCACTTAAAATGACTAAACGCTGGCTACCAAAAGAAGAACCCTCAAAAGATATCGTTGAAAACCTTTCATCGGCTATCAACGTAAACAAAACGCTTTCAGGTGTTTTGGCCCAAAGGGGTATAGTTACTTTTGAGGCTGCTAAAAAGTTTTTCCGCCCACAATACGCAGATTTACACGATCCATTTATTATGCTTGGTATGGATAAAGCCATTACCAGGATTGAAGAGGCTATAGCCGCCAACGAGAAAATTTTGATTTATGGTGATTATGACGTAGACGGAACAACTTCTGTTGCAATTGTTTATGCGTTTTTAATGGCGCGTTATCCTCATGTGGACTTTTATATTCCGGACAGATATATTGAAGGTTATGGAATTTCAGTAAAAGGTATTGATTGGGCCTCAGAAAATAACTTCTCATTAATTATTGCATTAGATTGTGGTATAAAATCGGTAGAGCGCGTGGCTTATGCCAAACAAAAAGGCGTTGATTTTATTATTTGTGATCACCATTTGCCTGGTGATGTTATTCCTGAAGCAGTAGCCATTTTAAACCCAAAACAATCAAATTGCCCTTACCCATTTAAAGAACTTTCGGGCTGTGGTATTGGTTTTAAACTGATACAAGCTTATGCGGCTAAACACAATATTTCGTTTACTGAAGTTGAACAATACATAGATTTAGTAGCCATCAGTATTTCGGCCGATTTGGTTCCAATTTTAGATGAAAACCGCATATTGGTTCATCATGGTTTGCGTAAGTTAAAATCAAACCCTAATAAAGGCTTAAGTGCTTTATTGGATACCTACGCTGTTAAACCTGAATACAGTGTAAGTGATGTGGTGTTTTTTATTGGTCCGCGTATTAATGCAGCAGGCCGTATTGCCGATGCAAAAGATTCGGTTCGATTAATGACATCAAACGATTACGTTACGGCAAAAGAAATTGCAGAGTTAGTTAATCAACACAATACCGAACGTAGGTTATTTGATAGTGATATTACCTTACAGGCTTTTGAAATGATTAAACATGACGAGAAATTTGCCGACCGCAAATCAACGGTATTGTTTAACAATGCATGGCACAAAGGTGTTATTGGTATTGTAGCTTCACGTTTAATAGAAAAATTTTATCGCCCAACCATCATTTTAACCGAAAGTAACGGACTTGCCACTGGTAGTGCGCGTTCGGTTGAAGGTTTTGATTTATATAGCGCCATTGAAGAGTGCAGTGACTTACTTGAACAATATGGCGGTCATACACACGCAGCGGGCTTAACGTTAAAACTTGAAAACGTAAAACCATTTGCCGAAAAGTTTGAACGTATTGTTTCACTAAATATTGAAGAGCGCAGCTTAACTCCCGAAATTGAGTACGATGCTGAAATTCCACTTCGTTCCATATCTCCAAAGTTTTTTAATGTGCTAAAGCAGTTTTCGCCATTCGGTCCTGGTAATCAAAACCCGGTGTTTATGAGCAAAAATGTTTGGGAAGTTGGCGATGTGATGATAGTAGGAAACAACCACTTAAAAATGAGCATCACCCAAGAAGATGGCGGACGTATTTTTAAGGCCATTGCATTTGGTTTAGGCGAACACTACGACAAAGTTTCTCAAGGTATATCGTTTGATATTTGTTACACGGTAGAAGAGAACCACTTTAACGGGCATGTTAACCTCCAACTCAACATCAAAGACATTTTGTTTAGAAGTTAACGCGCAGTCTTTTTTATCTATTCTTCCTCTCCACCTTGCATAGCCGAAAGTAATTTGTATGCACCCTCGGTAACAATGTCTTTATTGTTTAAATCTTGGGTTGATGTAAAGGCTGTATAACCGTTTTCTTCGCCAAGTTTCTCTACCTCAATACGGGTAAAAGTATAATTGTCGTTTAGTTTTTTACTCAACAAAAACACATACGATTTGCCTTCAAAATCAACAAAAGCATTGCTGGGTAAAGTATTGTTAGTGTTGGCTTTTACATCAATGTAAGCAGTTAAGTACATGCCGGGTAATAAGTCTTTGTCTTCCTTGTCCAGATGGCAATGTACGCGAACGGTTCGGTCGTCACTAATTTCCCTGCCAATTAAATGCACCTTGGCAAAACGTTCTTGGTTTTCGTTAGCCAAAGTAAATGCTACTTTCTGACCAATTTTTATGTTGTGAATGTCTTTTTCAAACACGCTTATCTCTGCATGTAAATGTTCGGTATCTACAATTTCAAACAAAACCGTATTGGCTGTAACAAACGCACCAATGTTTACATTTACCTTGGTAACATACCCGTTAATAGGCGAGGTAAGTGCTACTGTTTTTTGAATATTACCTTTTTCTAACTTGGTCACATCAATTTGTATCAACTCTAACTTAGCGCGTAAACCATTAACACGGGCCTGCATTACCTCAAAATCTGTTTTGGCTTTTTGTAATATTTTTCTGCTGTTAACCTCTTCTTTAGCCAACTCTTGTTGCCTGTCGAGCTCGTTTTTTAAATAAGTAAGTGTGCTTTTATTTTCTAAATAATCTTGCTGTAACTGAATGTAATCGGGGTGTTCCATTTGTGCAATAACCTCACCTTTGTGCATATGCATACCTTGCAATAAGGTTGTACTCTTTAAAAAACCACCATAAGGCGCAGATATACTCACCAGGTTTTGTGGCGGCACATCTAGTTTTCCGTTGGCTTTTATTTTTTGGTTAATGTTTTTGCTAAGAGGTTTTGCTAAAACAATACCCGCATTATTAAATTGGGTTGATGATAAAACAATGATTTCCTCCGCAGCGCTATCAGTGCTTTTTTCAGCAACTTCAGGTTGATTTTTATTACCACAGGCTACGCCAAATAATACAGATGCAGTTATTAGTATGATATTATATTTTAAATTTTTCATGGTGTTATTTTTCGTTAATTCCGGCCAAAAACTGGAGTTTAAAAATAGAGTTGTTATGGTTTTTAACGGCAAGCCAATAGTCTTGTTTAATTAAAGTAGCATTACGTATGGCATTTAAATATTCGGTGTAACTAATATCGCCTTGTTTATACGATTTTTGCGCTTGATTAAGCACCAACTCTGCATTTGGTAAAGCGCTGTTTATGTAATAATCTAAGTTGTTTTTAGCACGTTTGTATTCGGCAATTGCTGTTTTGTGTTCGTTGTTTAAACTAATTTCGTAATGTTGGTAATACTGCTGCGAAATGCGTGATTGCAAATTAGCCGCCTTTATCTTAGATGCATTTGGGAAATACCAAAGTGGAATATTTACTCCTAACAAAAAACCTTGAAAACGATTGCCTGTTGTGGCAATACTGGCACCGTTGTAACTTACAGTTCCTATAAGTGTTTGGTTAAAATAGCCCACTTTTATATCGGGTAAGGTTTTATTTAACTCTACATTTTTTTGTTGTTGGGCTATATTTATTTGCTGTTGCATATAAGCCAACATCGCGTTGTTTTTTATTTGGGGTGAATCAATATTGAGTTCCGGTAATACGGGTAGTAATTCGTTTTCTTTTAATGTAATGGTATTATTTGAATTCAATAAAGCCATCAACTGAAACAGGTTTGCATCAATCTCCAGTTTGTTTTGGTTAAGCTGATTTTGTGCCTCCATCAAATGCATTTGCGCGGTAGATTTTTCGAGCAAAGTTGCTTCTCCGGCATCATACTTTATTAAAGCAGCACGCGCAAAGTTTCGGAAAATGCTATCGGTTTTTTGTAACAGGATTTTTTGGGCAAATAAATACTGCAACTGCGTGTAGGTTTGTTTTACCTCTAATGCCAAATTGTTTTTTACATGCTGTAGTTGCAACTCACCGGCTTTTATTTGATTGTTGCCTAATTTATTTTGTGCAATAAATAAGGTAGGAAACGGAATACTTTGTGTAACGGTAAGGTTATTATCGTTTTTATAAAAGCTATTGTATTGCCCTTGCATGTAAGTAAAATCGGTTTTAGGCAATTCGGTGGCGGTTCGTTTAACTACTTTTTGATAAGAAACATTGGTCTGATTTGCTGCCACACCTGCATTATTACTTAATGCTTGTTGTACCGCTTCTTGCATGCTTAAGTATTGGGTTGATTGCGCATAAGAACTCAAACCAAATACAAAAACTAATGGGAGTAAAAGGGTTAATTTTTTAGTTTTTAAGTAGGCTCTTTTTTCAAACAACAAGTACAACACCGGCAATATAAATAAGGTTAAAAAAGTTGCTGAAACCAATCCTCCGATTACTACGGTTGCCAATGGTTTTTGTACTTCAGCACCGCTACCATGCGAAAGTGCCATGGGTAAAAAGCCTAACGATGCCACTAGGGCTGTCATTAATACAGGGCGTAATCTGCTTGATGCACCACGAATAATAATTTCAAGTGGATTTTTGGTTTCGTTTAATTTAAGGTGATTAAACTCTCCAATCAACACAATACCATTTAATACAGCCACACCAAACAAGGCAATAAAACCAATGCCTGCTGATATACTAAATGGCATATCGCGCATCCACAAAGCCACAATACCACCAATGGTACTTAAAGGTATGGCTGTAAATATTAATGCAGCTTGTTTAAACGAGTGGAAGGTAAAAAACAACAACATAAAAATTAATAACAAGGCAATTGGAACAGCTATTGCTAAGCGGTTACGTGCATCTTCCAAATTTTTAAAAGCACCGCCATAAGTGGTGTAATAACCGGGTTCAAACTTAATTTCCTTTTCAATTGATTTTTTAAGGTTATCAACCACAGTTTGAATATCGCTGTTACGCACATTAAAGCCCACAACAATTCTCCTTTTGGCATCATCGCGCTGTATTTGGTTCGGTCCAACTTTTAGTTGTACATCCGCCAATTGTCTAATTGGAATTTGATTTCCTTTTGGTGTGGTAACAAATAAATTTCTTACATCTTCAATATTGGTTCTGTTATTGGCATCAAGTCTAACCACCATGTCAAAACGTTTTTCGTTTTCAAACACCAAACCTGCGCTTTCTCCTGCAAAACCTGATCGTATAGCCATATTTACATCACTAATGTTTAAACCAAATAATGCAATTTTGTCACGGTAATAATTCACTACTACCTGAGGTAAACCGCCAACCTGTTCTACATAAACATCAGAGGCTCCTTCGGTTTTTTGTGCAATAGTACCAACAAGCTTGGCGTAGTGTGCAAGTTGATTTAAGTCTTCGCCATAAATTTTTACCACCACATCTTGCCGTGCACCAGTCATTAACTCGTTAAAACGCATTTGTATGGGTTGCTGAAAACCATAACTCACACCAACCATGTTTTCTTCCAGTTTGTGTTGCATCTTTTCAGCCAACTCTTCTCTAGTCTCGGCAGAGATCCACTCGTCCTTTTCTTTTAAAATAACCATTAAATCACAAGCCTCAACAGGCATGGGGTCGGTAGGTATTTCTGATGAACCAATTTTACCAACTACTTCTTTTACTTCAGGGAAATTATCTAATAATACCTGCGCAGATTTTTGTGCAGCATCTACCGTTTCACTTAAACTACTTCCTGTCATGATACGTGTTTCAACGGCAAAATCACCTTCATCTAATTGAGGAATAAACTCACCGCCAAGGGTCATAAACAAAGCAATGCTACCCACAAAAACGGCTACGATTGTAATTAGCACAATGGCCTGTTTACGGATCACCCAAACAAAAGCACCGTGATAAATTATTTTCAGTTTGGCTATCATTTTATCAGAGAATGTTGGTGTATGATTTGTTTTTTTACTCAACACCAAAGCACTCATCATGGGCACATAAGTAAGCGATAAAATAGATGCACCGATAATTGCAAAACTCACGGTTTGCGCCATGGGTTTAAACATTTTACCTTCTATGCCAACCAAGGCCAAAATTGGGATGTAAACAATTAAAATAATGATTTGCCCGAATATGGCGCTCTTCATAATTTTTGATGCAGAGTGCTCAACCTCATTGTTCATATTTTGCTGGGTAAGTGTTGTTGTACTTTTTCTCAGTCCTAAATAATGTAAAGTTGATTCCACAATAATTACAGCCCCGTCTACAATCAAACCAAAATCAATTGCCCCTAAACTCATTAAATTACCTGATACACCAAACAAGTTCATCATGGATACGGCAAATAGCATGGCCAAAGGAATTACAGATGCCACAACTAATCCTGCTCTGAAATTACCAAGCATCAACACCAAAACAAAAATTACAATCAATGCACCTTCTAATAGGTTTTTACTTACCGTACCAATGGCATTGTTAACCAACTTGGTTCTGTCTAAAAAGGGTTCAATAATCACACCTTCAGGTAATGTTTTTTCTATTTGTGTAATGCGCTCTTTTACGTTTTTAATAACCTGAGAGGAGTTTTCACCTTTAAGCATCATTACTACTGCACCAACCACTTCACCTTCATTGTTGCGCGTCATTGCACCGTATCTGATGGCTGATCCTAACTTTACCTCTCCGATGTTTTTTATTAAAACCGGAATTCCGTTTGAAGCATTTTTTACTACAATGTTTTCAATGTCATCTATGTTGGTTATTAAACCTTCGGTACGTATGAAATAGGCATTAGGTTTTTTATCTATGTAGGCACCTCCGGTATTTTGGTTGTTGTTTTGAAGTGCTTGATAAACCTCGTTAATGCTAATATTTAAACTTTTTAGTTTTTCTGTTTGGAGGGATACTTCGTATTGTTTTAGTTTTCCTCCAAAACTGCTTACATCCGCAACACCTTTTGTTCCTAATAATTGCCTGCGCACAATCCAATCTTGTATGGTGCGCAATTCCATGGCATCGTATTGTTTTTCGTAGCCGGGTTTGGTATGAATAACATATTGAAATATCTCTCCTAAACCAGTTGTAAGCGGTGCAAGTTCTGGACTACCCATGCCTTCAGGAATTTGTTCTTTGGCTATGCCTAAACGTTCGTTTACTTGCTGTCGTGCCCAATACACATCAACGTCATCGTCAAACACAATGGTTACAACTGACAAACCAAACCTGGAGAAGGAGCGGATTTCATGAATGCCTGGAATGGTAGCCATGGTTTGCTCAACAGGGAAAGTTACAAAACGTTCAATATCTTCAGCACCGCTGCTTGGAGCTACGGTAAGAATTTGTACCTGATTATTGGTGATGTCGGGTACAGCATCAATAGGTAATTTACTAAACGAGTAAACACCCCAAATAACCAATGTAAGCGTAAATAGACCTACAATAAATTTATTCCGAACACTAAATCGGATAACGGTTTCTAACATAGTTTTACTATGAATAAAATAATTTGAATAAGAAAATAATGCGCAAGAATTGGCGCAGAGAAACGTTACTTATTTAGGCAAGTTTAGGCGGTTGCCATATTGATGCGGCATTGTTGCTTGGCAAATGTTCATTAGCAACAGCAAAGAGCTCGGCTTTAGAATTAAACTCAGGATGTTGAATATGTATGCCCACGATGTTTACTGCTACAGGAATAACCTGTGCATGTTGGCAGTGTTGTTGTTTTTGCGTGCCTGGTAAATTTTCGTGCTCATGTGCATCGGTTTGCATGTGTTCGGTATTACCGTAATGCAATTCTATAAATGCAATTACACCGATAGATTCATGCTCGGTTAAGTGATGGTAATAGTGCGCAGCTAATGCAGGTAACCTTAACACCTGGTGCATAATTGCATCGGGTAGGGTAATACTTGTAGTAAGTATAAAAAGTAATATGTATTTAGCGGCTTTCAATATCTACACAAAGTAAGACTAATATTTTTATAAATACAACGACTTGGTTTAGCGAACCTTTTCAGCGGTTTTATATACTCCCATTCCACTTTCTCACAAACCATTCTGTGGTTAACATCAACATCAACAAAACAAAAATCCACTTTAAGTCAATCCAGCTTTTTATATCTTGATTTTGATAGATAACAGGCTTTATACTCTCATTCTTTTTAATGGCATCAGCCATTTTATCCATGTTGCTTAGGTAGTACATTGCACCACCTTGTTGTGTGGCCAACTCGTTTAATAACTGATGGTTTGCAGTGGTTTGTGCAAACTCTACCTGTAATGGTTTTACAATAAACTGTCCTTTTGCTTTTTGGGTTTGTGTGCTAAGGGTTGTTGTGGCCTCGTATGCGTATGTTCCAGAAGGTAATAATCCGGCATCTAATGTGTATGCATTTGCAGTTTTGTTAAACGTAAAAGTATAGTTTTTACCTTTACTGTTTGTTACCACCATATTTACTTCAGGTGTATTAATTAATTGGTAACTTTCGTTATATAACTCCGCATCAATCACCACTGATTCATTTTCGTCAATTTCCTTTTTGGTGTTTACCCTAAACCTGCTTTGGTCTTTTTTGCTAGTTAGGTATTGTACCATGCCGCCCCAAATGGTTGATGTGGTTTTTTGTTGACTAATGGCGTAGTCGTACATACGCCATTTCCAGAAGCCTTCGGCACAAAAAAATCCGCTTTTATTGTTGTTACCTTTAGCAAAAAACGCCAATGGATATTCTGTTTTTACATACCCAATTTGTTGCTTAAATAGCACCTCAACCTCACCATTAATTTTATAGTTACCAAAAGGCGACATTACTGGTGGGAACTTTTTGATATGCTCTTGTTCTTCGTTGCTTAAAGTAAATAAACTAAAGTTGTTGTTGTAAATAGGCGTAACTTCGTTCATGTTGCCCACACGTGTTCCGCCAACTTGTAAGGTGGGTTCTAATTGGTTTAAATAACCAGTATTGGTTTGTGCGCCCAGCACATATAAAATAGGAATGTTTTTATCTTTTAATTGTTTCAATAAAACGGTTCCCTCACCATTTAAACCGGGCAGTTGGTGGGCAATTATTAAACTGTATTGTTCTAAATTATTTGGCGTTTGTTGTTGTGAAACAATAAAAGTACTTGTGCTGTAATTTTCTTGTTGACCTAATGTTTTTTCAATAGCAGCAATATCCGGATGGGGAGTGTAAGCCAATAGTGCAATTTTTTGTTTACCATCAATTACATTAATAAACACATCCATGCGGTTGTTTACCAAACTTACTTCATTGGTTATGGTACTTGCTTCAATAATTAAATGTTGTGTGCCTACTTCGTTTGCCGTTAGGTTGGTTGATAGGGTATTGAAATAATTATTGTTTAATACAAGTTGTTGCTTATAGGTAGATTTACCATTTTGTGTAACGGTAATTTGGGTTGATTGTCCTGCAGCAGCAAAGGCGGCCACATCTATTTGTAACGGAAAACTATTGCCTTTAAAAACCAATTGATTGGTGCGTACATTTTTTATCAGTACGTCTTTACGTTGCAGGGTATCGCCTAAACCAATTGTAAATACAGGTGCTTTAAGTTCGCTGGCAGTTTGCAAAGGGTTTTCTCCCTTATTGTATAAACCATCGCTGGCTAAAATAACTGCGCCTAAATTTGCACCATCGTAGGTGTTTTTTAGGGTGATAAAAAGCTGGTTGAGGTTGGTTTCTTTATCTTTAAAATCAGGTGATGATGTTTGTTTACTTTCTTTACCTACCAAGTAAGGAACTACATCATAATCATTACCCAATTCGTTTTGTAAGTATTCAAGTTGTTTGTTTAACGTCTGTTTCAGTTGTGTACTATCATTGCCCAATGTAACAGATTGCGAATTGTCTACCGCAAAAACTAATACCGGTTTTTGGGTTTGAGTAGTAATTAATTTTACTAAAGGCCCTAATAACAATATCATCAAAACAAATAAAACCGAAAACCTAAATGCGTGCAGTAACCACAAAAGCTGTTTAGCTCTTTTGCCCTCAACGCCAATAGGATTGTTGCGATATAAAAACCATGTTGCAGCAAGTGCAAGCAAAGCGCTAATTATACCTAACCACCATGGGTATTCAGTTAACATGTTTTATTAAGTTGTTTGATGTAAAATTAAAACGGGCAACAAAATAAAGCTGCCCGATTAAAAAACGTTTTGTATAGGTAACTATTGCATTACCATTCCGCCATCAACGCAAATGGTTTGTCCGCTAACGTATGTTGATAAATCTGAAGCTAGGTACAACACAGTATTGGCAACATCCTCAGGCGATCCACCACGTTTTAAAGGTATACCTTTAACCCATTCTGCTCTCACTTCATCGCTTAATGCCTCTGTCATTTCTGTTTCAATAAAACCAGGAGCAATGGCGTTACAACGAATGTTGCGTGAACCTAACTCTTTAGCAACAGATTTTGTTAAACCAATCATACCAGCTTTTGATGCCGCGTAATTAGCCTGACCTGCATTACCTGTAATACCAACTACTGATGTGATGTTGATGATTGAACCAAAACGGTTTTTCATCATTGGGCGTTGTACTGCTTTAATTAAGGCAAAGGCTGATTTTAAGTTGGTGTCCATTACTTCGTCCCACATTTCTTCGGTCATACGCATTAACAAGTTATCGCGGGTAATACCTGCATTATTTACCAAAATATCCAAGCTGCCAAACTCTTTCACAATTTCATTTATTAAAATTTCTGCTTCGGCAAATTGTGCGGCATTACTTTGGTAGCCTTTGGCTTTTATACCAAGTGCGGCAAGTTCTGCTTCAAATACTTTTGCTTTTTCTACCGAGCTCACAAATGTAAAAGCCACGTTGGCACCTTCTTGAGCCAGTTTTAAAGCTATACCTTTACCAATACCACGTGTAGCACCGGTAACTAATGCGGTTTTTCCTGCTAATAATGTCATGATTATTTATTTTAAACTTTGGTAAAACTATACTGTAGCGGGGTTTTACGCAAATAATCTTTTCAATATTATTGGTTTACAGTTGGGTTGGTGTTGTAGAAAGCCTTATGTCATTATTATTTGTACTTATTCTATCCATTAAAATATAAGTCTTAGATTTGCCGTATGGATTTTTTCTCTGCTCAAGAAATTTTAACAATTACCCTTACCCTGTTTGCAATGATTGATATTTTGGGAGCCATTCCCATTATTTTATCTATGCGTCAAAAAGTTGCTCATATCGACTCTGGTAAGGCTACCATTGCGGCTGGTGGTTTAATGGTGTTGTTTTTATTGGTTGGGGAGCGACTATTAAACTTATTTGGTATTGATGTTTCTTCATTTGCATTAGCAGGCTCAATTGTTATCTTTATCATAGCCATAGAAATGATTTTGGGTATTGATATTTTTCGAACCGACCCTGATGAAAAATCGGGAAGTATTATACCTATTGCGTTTCCAATTATTGCGGGTAGTGGAACACTAACTACCATTATATCATTAAAGGCAGTTTACCAGATGCAAAATATTGTGGTAGGTATTGTGGTAAACTTGATTATTGTTTACATCGTGCTAAAATCAACCAAGCACATAGAGCGCGTATTGGGTAAATCGGGTTTAATATTGGTACGCAAATTTTTTGGAATCGTGTTGTTGGCCATTGCAGTTAAGCTATTTAAAACCAATTTATAGCATCGAATCTTAGCCACAGATATCACAGATTACCCGATAAACAAATTGTTTTACTTATGCTAATGGCAAAATTATTGTATAATCTGTGGCAGGCTATTCTGATTTATTGCGGTATAGGTAGCGGATACATAAATATCACCACTTTTTAAATATTACAAAAACGGCAAGCACAATAAGTGCAAAGCCTAAAACGTGGTTCCATTGTAAGTTTCCTTCTTTAAAAACAAAAATATTTACGAGTACGAATACAATGATGCTAACGGCTTCTTGTATCGTTTTTAACTCGAACATGTTAAATGGTCCGCCTTGTGCTGTATGACCAATTCTATTGGCCGGAACTTGAAATATGTACTCAAATAAGGCAATAAACCAACTGATTAAAATAATACCAATTAACCCAGTGCTTTTAAGCCAATCTATTTTTTGGAATTGTAAATGACCATACCAGGCAAAGGTCATAAATAAGTTAGAGATAATGAGCAAAACAATGGTATAGAGAGGTTTCATGGTGAAGATTTTGTTACTTGTGCGAAGTAAATTTTTTTTAAAACATACAAAAATGTAGTTTCGCACATTATAATACTAATTAATTGAGATGAAGCAACACATTGATGCAATAAAAAAGACCCTTGCCGGTGAAGGAATTGGTGCCAAGGTAATTGGCCAATTAAAAGAATTGCGCGAGTGGTTTAAAGCCAACCGTAATGAGCCAGGTTATGTAAAAATGATCCGTTTGGCGTATGAAAATATTGAAGAAAATGATGATTACACTTTTTTATACTTAGAGGAAGAAGATGGAAAAGGTAATTTAGAATATTTGATAGATTTGTTAGGCGACTACGATAACAAATACAACAAGGAAGAATTACAAGATATTAAAAACCTGATGTTAGGTATTGAGCCAGAAGAAGATGATGATGCTCAACCTGAAAGTGCAGAATAATTGCTGTAAAACATTATTTGATAGCCACTTCGTTTTCGGGGTGGCTTTTTTATTTAATATATATAATGCAATGGTAAGTAGTTGTAAATTGTTTATAATTCATCTTAGGTTTTTAAACTATAAGTTGATTTGTGCTTTTACAACGCAATTCCATACTTTATTTAAGCAGCTTACTTTGTAGTTAAACCAAAAGAATAAAATTAATAGTTAATTAATTTTCGTGTTTGTCTAACCGATACCTTCGAGTCGAACTTATTCCCTAACGGGTGTTTGAATTATGGCTAAGGTAAAAATTGTTGGTAACGATGCAGCGTATAATTGCACATGTGCTAATTGGCTCGAGCATTGGATAGTCAACAGTGGTCAATCAGTTACATGGTGTTGCGAAAAAGATTGCACTGGTACCAATTTGATTGGAGCACATGTAAAATTGGTAGGTAAACAAGAAAACGAGCATGCAACATACGTTATACCTATTTGCAAAAGGCATCATAACTTAAATGATGTTATTGAAATAGATGACATATATAGATTAGTTGAGGTTTCTAAAGTCACTTCACGTTTAGTCTAAAATTACTTCGGTAGTAAACAAAGTTAAAGTTTAAAGTGTTAAAAAGCCCGATAATCAAAAGTTTATCGGGCTTTTTTAAGTATATTACCAATTAAAGTTTATGCCGAAACACTTTCTTTAATTAAGCTACGAACAGTTTTAATTATACCATTTACATCGTAACCGCATTCGGCATAAAGTTCATTAGGTTCTCCATGCTCAACAATTCTATCGGGCATTCCAAGCATTTTAACTTCAGATTTATAATTACATTCAGCCATAAACTCAAGCACAGCACTTCCAAAACCACCAACAGTTGTTCCGTCTTCAATAGTTATAATCTTTTTGTATTTAGCAAATACTTCGTGTAATAACGCTTCATCAATTGGTTTAACAAAACGCATGTCAAAGTGCCCAACATTTATGCCTTCGGTTGCTAATTTTTCAATTGCTGTTGAGGCCATGTTGCCCACGGTTCCAAAACTTAATATGGCCAATTCGTTACCATCTTTTAATTTTCTGCCCTTACCAACCGGCATTTCTTTTAATGGCGTTCTCCACTCAGGCATCACTCCATTACCTCTTGGGTAACGTATACTAAATGGTCCGGCATTTTTATCTAAGCTGGCGGTGTACATCATATCACGCAATTCTTCTTCATTCATTGGTGCTCCAACAACCATGTTTGGTACACAACGCATGTAGGGCACGTCAATCATACCATGGTGTGTTTGTCCATCAGCTCCAGCAATACCAGCACGGTCCATGCATAACACAACATGCAACTTTTGTAACGCTACATCATGAACCACTTGGTCGTAGGCACGTTGCATGAACGAGGAGTAGATATTACAAAAAGGAACCAAACCTTGCGAGGCTAGACCAGCACTAAATGTAACAGCGTGTTGTTCAGCAATCCCCACGTCAAATGCACGTTTAGGCATAGCTTTCATCATTATATTCATTGATGAACCTGAAGGCATGGCAGGTGTAATACCAACAATTTTTTCATTTTTCTCAGCTAACTCAACTAAAGTGTGCCCAAATACATCTTGATACTTTGGAGGTTGTGGTTTATCAGGCGCGCTTTTAAAAATTTCTCCAGTAACTTTATCAAACAAGCCAGGTGCATGCCATTTAGTTTGGTCTTTTTCGGCTAATGCATATCCTTTACCTTTTACTGTAACGCAATGTAAAAGTTTAGGTCCTGGTATTTTTTTCAAATCATTCATTACCTTAACCATGTGGTTTACATCGTGACCATCAATTGGTCCAAAATAGCGGAATTTCAAAGATTCGAAAAGGTTGCTGTGTTTTAACAAACCACCTTTTAATGTATCATGAACTTTGGAAATAATATCTTGAGAAACGTGTCCAACACCTTTTAATTTGTCAAGCGCTTTCCAAACGTCATCTTTAAATTTGTTATAAGTGGGTGACGTGGTAATATCGGTTAAATACTCTTTTAATGCACCAACATTAGGATCAATGCTCATGCAATTATCATTTAACACCACAATTAAATTACTGTCTTCAACACCTGCATGGTTCAAGCCTTCAAATGCTAAACCTGCTGTCATGGCGCCATCACCAATAATAGCCACATGTTGTCTGTCTAACTCGCCTTTTAAGCGACTTGCAACTGCCATCCCTAAAGCTGCAGAAATTGAGGTAGAAGAGTGTCCAACACCAAATGTATCATACTCGCTTTCAGCACGTTTTGGGAAACCACTTATCCCTTTATACACTCTATTTGTATGAAAAACGTTTCTTCTTCCAGTCAAAATTTTGTGTCCGTAAGCTTGATGTCCAACATCCCAAACCAATTGATCGTAAGGAGTATTAAATGCATAATGTAAGGCTACTGAAAGCTCAACAACACCAAGGCTTGCACCAAAATGGCCACCGTATACCGAAACAGTATCAATAATATATTGCCTTAAATCTGCACAAACTTTTACTAAGTCTTCTTCTTTAACCTTGCGCAAATCGGCAGGAAACGCTATTGGTTCTAAATACTTACCTGGTTTAATCTCCATCATAACATAATTAACAGCTTTGCAAGACAAATGTTTATTTTATATGCCTTGCATTGGCTTTTCTTACAAACGGTAAAAATACATTTTTGGTTTAAAGTATAAAATAATAATGTTCATTTGGCTTGAAATAGAAACCAATGAACAAATAAAAAGCGCCCATATTTGGAGCGCTTTATTAATATTGGGATTAATTTTAAAGTCTTGCGTCTGTAATCATTAAATCTTCGCGAGTAGGCACGCAAATAACAGGAATTGGTGAATTATTTACCATTTGTTGGGCAAATTTACCTAGGAAAAACGAACCAATTTGAGGTTCTTGTTCAGTCATAATTACAATTAAATCAGCCATTATTTCTTCAGCATACATAATAGTAGTATTTGTAATGTTACCCCCTAAACGTTTTTCTATTGTAGATGAAATGTTATGGTCCGCAATGCTATCGCTTGCCTGACGTGAATAGTTACCTACTATATGTTCAGCCTCTTTGTCTTTTCCTGTTGATACACCAAGTAAGTGTATGCTTGCATTTAGTGCTTCAGCTAAATCAATTGCTACAGGTATTTTTTGTCTTGATTCAAATGAGGTATCCATAGGAACTACAATCTTTTTGAAGTCTGTTGAGCGTGCATCATCTCTAATAGTGAGTACCGGACATTTAGCAGAACTTACTACTTTATTTGCATTACTGCCTAGCCAAAATTCTTGAAAACCTGTATTGCCATGTGTTCCCATTACAATTAAATCAGCATTTACATCCAATGATTTGATTATAATTTCTTTGTAAACACTGCCCTTACTTTCAGAGTATGTATGAGGAACAAATCCCAATACGCTAACTACTTTTTGTTGTACCTCTTCTGAAGTAGAACCCTCAGTAACATGATGAACATAAAGTGATGCTTGATAGGCCTTAGCCAAAGATAAAGCCGCCTTTAGCGCCATTGTTGAGCAGCTTGAAGTGTCAACAGCTACAACGATTTTAGTAATGTGTGTGGCCATAAATCAAAGATAATATTAGAATACAATCTAAAAAAAAATAGCCATACTACCAAATATATTGTGCTATTGACCTTTAAATTCTGGCTTACGCTTTTCGTTAAAAGCAGTAACGCCTTCTTTATAATCTAAACTTCTACCTGCTATTTCCTGGCAGTAAGCCTCGTATTGTAACATGGTATCTAAATCGCTGTTGAAAGATTTATTTAACATTTTTTTCATTAATCCAATGGCTTTGGTTGGCGCTTTAGCGTAATATTCGGCAACTTTTGAAGTTTCAGCATCTAATTCTTCATGTTTAACTACACGGTTTACCATGCCCCATTCTAAAGCTTGTTGTGCGGTAACTTTTGTGCCCATAGTTGATAATTCAAATGCACGTGCCGATCCGACTAAACGTGGTAAGAAGTAACTTGATCCCGAATCTAAAACTAAACCTACATTTACGAAAACCTCTATTAATGAAGCATTTTCACTAGCTACAATCATATCGCTGGCTAATGCCATACTGCAACCTGCTCCTGCAGCAACACCGTTTAATTTACAAATAATAGGTATTGGTAAATTACGCATGGCTTTAATCATCGGGTTGTAGCGCTTGTATAAGCTGTCGCTTAATGAGCGGTTTTTTGCTCCAGCTATAGATTTTAAATCTTGTCCACTGCAAAATGCTTTCCCAGCTCCAGTTAAAATAACAACACGAATGGATTTGTCGCGTTCAATTTTCTTTAATGCATCAATAACATCAAAACTTTGTTGCTCGTTAAAAGCGTTAAAAACATCGGGTCGGTTAAGTGTTAGCGTGGCAATGCCATCGTTTACTTCAAATAAAATAGTTTCGTACTGCATAAATATATTGTTTCTGTATTGCGTAACCTTGCTTGTTTTTATGTAAAAAGTTTTTCAAAAACATGCTTGGTTTCGGGGGTGGCAAGTTCATGTTTTTTTTGTAAAATAAATATTCGCTTGTTCTTTAATTTTCTGATGTAATTAACCATACCATGTGGAGGTGTTATGCTGTCGTTTTTACCTACAATTAACACTACATTTATTCTGTTGAGGTCTAGGGTTCGGGCAAATTTTTTAAAGTTTGTTTTTAGTTTGCGTTGTGCGTACCATGTTTTAAATACCTTTTCAACACGCTCTTGTTTGCCCACAAACTTTGAAGTAAACACATACACACTTCGGGTTAATATTTTCCATTTATATAATCGCTCAACCCATTTTTGTAAAGCATTTGGTGTACCAACAAAATACCTAAATACGTTTAATCCCAATGGATTATTGGTGGTAAAATTTAAAAAATGATTAAATGAAAATGTAGGCGGAGATAACATAATAAAATAGTCAATGCGATGTGCAAAATTACGGACTAATGCTCTAGCCAATCTTGCTCCCATGCTAAACGAACAAACCGAAAAACGTTGTGCATGAAGGTCTTCTTGTTTGGCAATACCACTTACGATATTTTGCATATCCTCATCTAAAAAATCATCTTGCTCAAGCCAAACACTGTTGCCATGCCAAAAAAAATCAATAGCAATAATAGTGAATTTGTGGCCTAATACATCTTCAAAATATGCATACTCGGCACCAGTTTGGTTGTAACCATGAAAAGCAACCAACACCTCTTTTCCACTTCCATAACGGTGGTATGATATGCGTGAATTTTTGTATATAAATAATTTCTTAATCATGATTTTTGTGTTTCATTTCTCATCATTGCTAACATAAACTTATCTTTACCGCATGGCTAAAATTGATCTGGCAAAAATACGCGACTTTATTACGCACGATGTATGGTATGTAAAGTTAGATAAATTTCCAAAATGGCAGCGTGGAATGATAAAAATTTTACGCATTAGTATAATGGCTGTTAAAGATTTTGTGCGCAAAGATTTAGCCCTACGTGCATCAGCACTTACGCTTTATTCATTACTTTCTATTGTTCCAGTTGTTGCTATGATTTTTGGTATTGCTCAAGGATTTGGTTTACAAGAATATTTAGATAGCCAGTTGAAAAATGTGTTGGTTGGCCAGCCGGAAGTACTTGAAAATGTAATGAATTATGCGCACAACTTATTAGGCAGCACCAAGGGAGGTGTAATTGCTGGTTTGGGTTTTGTATTGTTATTATGGAGTGTTTTGCAAGTGCTATCAAATATCGAAGAGGCGTTTAACTCTATTTGGGATGTGCAAAAACCACGTACCATGGCCAGACAGTTTACCGACTATTTATCGATGATGCTAGTGGCTCCTATCTTTATTGTGATTTCAGGGGCAGCCAACATATACATCACCACACAAGTACAAAGCATATTGATACATCTAAGTTTTTTAGGGTCCTTTATCACCGAGTTAATTATTATTTCATTACAAGTTTTACCATACATCACAACAAGTATTTTATTTTTCTTGTTGTATTTAGTTATGCCCAATACTCGTGTTAAACCGAAGGCTGCTCTTACTGCTGGTATTATTGCAGGTATTGTTTTTCAGGTTTTTCAATGGGCATATATTGCTTTTCAGGTAGGTGTATCAAGGTATAACACCATTTATGGTAGTTTTGCTTCCATTCCTTTGTTTATTACGTGGTTGCAATTTAGTTGGATGATAGTTTTGATTGGTGCAGAGATTTCATATAGTGTACAAAATATTGCTTTGTTCGAATCAGAAAAGCAAACCGGAAACATTAGCCATAAAATGCGAATGTTGTATAGTTTATATGTTATGCATTTTATTGCCAAACGGTTTAAAGATGCGATTCAACCACCAGATGCTAAAGAGATTGCAACAAAACTGAACTTGCCACTAACTTTAACCCATGATTTGTTAAGTATCATGCAAAAGTGCGATTTGCTCGCCAAAACAGTAGAAGAGGGCAAAAATAAGGAGTATTGTTACGTACCTGCTCTTGATTTACAATATTTAAAAGTTGGGTTTATTATCAATAAAATTGAAAGTATGGGCCAATTAAAAAAGCATGATGGCGAGGTATTACATCAAATAAAATTAACATACATCGCATTAGAAGACGCCATGAATCAATCATCTGCAAATAAACATATTTTAGAGTTTTAAATGGTAGAGCAAATTACGCCAGATATGGTACTTTATGCATACAGTACTGGAGTTTTCCCAATGGCTAATCAAGAGGAGGGAGATGTTATTTATTGGATTGAACCCGAGTTTAGAGGGATTATTCCTTTAGATGAGTTTAAAGTGAGCAAATCGCTAAAGCAAACTTTACGAAGTGGAAAATATTACGTTACCATTAACAGAGATTTTGAAGGTGTAATGCGCGCTTGCGCCAACCGAGAAGAAACATGGATAAGTGAAGACATTATACAAGTTTATTGTAAACTGAACCAAATGGGATATGGATTCAGCTTCGAAACCTGGAACCAGAAACAAGAGCTTGTGGGCGGTTTGTATGGCGTGGCTATGGGTAAGGCGTTTTTTGGTGAAAGTATGTTTAGTACCCAAACCGATGCCAGCAAAGTAGCCTTATATTGTTTGGTGGAGTGGATGAAAGAAAACCATTTTATATTGTTAGATACGCAATATATATCTGAGCATTTAAGAACATTGGGTGCAATAGAAATTACTAAAGCAGCTTATAACAAATTGCTAGCTGACGCGTTCGCATAACATAGTTTAATATACGTGTTGAGGTGATAAATTAAGAAAAACTTTAAACATAAAACACTAATATTGTGTATATGCAACGGTTGTTTTTTATAGTAATGATGTTGTTTGCCTCTTTGGCAATTGCCCAAACAGATAGTACTGATTTGGCCGATAACGAAGAGGATGAAGAGTCTTTTGAGTGGCTTAAAGGCAATATGAATGAAGACGTGGAATTTGGTTTACGTTTAGGCACCAACACTACAACCATGTTTGGTGGTGAATTGGATAATCCAAGGCCTATGTTTGGCTTGAATGGTGCATTTTATTACCGCAAAAAATTTACACCAAAAAATGCTTTTCAACTTGATTTGGCGGTGAGTTTACGTGGGAGCAATTTCGATAATCCTATTGGCCAATACAGCAAATTAGTTACTTACTATATTGATTTGCCAATTACTTGGGTTAGGTCAATTAATGCCGATAACAGCAACCATATTATTGCGGGATTACAATACTCGCATTTATTAAATACGTCTATTTACATGACTTCAACGGTAGTTGCAGAAAACGAAAGACCAAACTTAAGTAATAACGATTTAATGGTATTGGCTGGTACTCAATTTTACGGTGGTTTTGTTGGCTTTCAAATTGTGGCTAAGTATGGTTTACTAAACATTAACAATGGTTTGATAAGTGGATTAAATCCTGCTTTAAAAAATAAAGGTATTCATAACTTTGCCCTCGAGTTAAACTTACTTTTTTAATCAGCCCAAATAGGGAAAATACTAAATACCGTGAATAGAACAGAACTTGTTAATCAAATTAAATTAAAGAAAAATTTTTTGTGCGTTGGTTTAGATACTGATATTAAAAAAGTTCCTGCACATTTATTACAAGAAAAAAATCCGGTGTTGGCATTCAACAAAGCTATAATAGATGCAACCAAAGATTACTGTGTAAGTTATAAAATTAACACAGCGTTTTACGAAGCTGAGGGTGTGAGCGGCTGGCAAACCATGCAAGATACGCTTGATTACATACCTAAGGATATATTTACTATAGCTGATGCAAAACGCGGTGATATAGGAAATACGAGCGACATGTATGCACGTGCTTTTTTTGAGCACATGAGTTTTGATTCGGTGACACTTGCACCATACATGGGACAAGATTCTTTATCGCCATTTTTTCAGTACGAAAATAAATGGGGTATTGTGTTGGCGTTAACATCAAACCCTGGCAGTGCCGATTTTGAACAACAACAAATTGGTGAAAATAAATTGTACGAACGTGTAATAAAAACATTTTCATCAATGGCTTCAGACGAACAACTTATGTTTGTAGTTGGTGCAACAAAGCCTCAAGAGTTGGGCGAAATTCGTAAGCAAGTTCCAGGTTATTTCTTTTTAGTTCCTGGTGTTGGCGCACAAGGTGGTAGTTTGATTGATGTAGCTAAACATGGCATGAATAAAGATTGTGGATTGTTGATTAATGCATCGCGCAGTATAATCTACGCTAGTAGCGGTTCCGACTTTGCACAAAAAGCCTCTGCCGAAGCAAAATTAATGGCCGATGAAATGGCTTTGCTTTTGGCAGAATACGGCATTATTTAATCTCCCAGCATTTTATTTGCTAAACTAATTTGCAATTAGTTTAGGGTTGTACAGCAATATACAAAATCTTGTAAATTTGTTGTTAACCTTTAAACCCTAATTGTAATGAAAGAAGACTTACTCCATTTTATTTGGCAACAAAAGGTGTTGCTTAAAAATGATCTTAAAACCACAGATGGTAAATTAATTGACGTAATAAAAACAGGTTCTTTAAATTATAATGCCGGTCCTGATTTTTTTGATGCACGTTTAAAAATTGGCGATACTCTCTGGGCTGGTAATGTTGAAATACACATAAAAAGTAGTGATTGGGTTAAGCATAAACATCATACCGATGCAGCCTATAACAATGTTATTTTACACGTGGTATTTGAGCATGATGTGGAGCTGAATATTCCAACCTTGGAGCTAAAGAATTATTTATCGAAAAACTTTCTTAGTGGCTATTACAGTCTTCAACAATCAGCATTACGTGTACCCTGCCAAAACAGTTTAAGCTTACCCGAAAACATCAAGCTCGAGTTATTTTTGAACCGGTTGTTGGTGGAGCGATTGGAGCAAAAATGCCTCGTTTTAGAACATCAGCTGATGCAATATCAAAACAGTTGGGAGAAGCTGTTTTATGTTACCACAGCTAAATATTTTGGAATGAAAATTAATGCAGAACCATTTGTGCAACTGGCACAAAATATTCCTGCAACATTATTTGCAAAACATAAGCATAATCCATTGCAAATAAATAGTTTGGTTTTTGGTGTGAGTGGCCTTTTGCCTGCCTACCACCCCGATGATTACACAAACCAAATGCAAAGGGAGTTTTTGTTTTTGAAGGCTAAATATGATTTACCACAACTGAACAGAAGCCTCTGGAAATTTGCGAAAACACGCCCATCTAATTTTCCAACCGTTAGGCTTGCTCAATTTGCTGCACTGGTTTATCAATCGGTACATTTATTTAGTAAGATAATTAAGGCGGATACATTGTATGAGGTTAAAAAATTATTATTGGTTTTTCCTACAGATAGGCTAAACCTAAATGCCTTGCATCATGCAAACCACATTGTTAAGCCGGTAATGGGTGAGCAGTTTTTAAATCACTTAATTATAAATGCCATTGTACCTATAAAATTTTTATATGGTAAACATATGCTTAATGAAACCTATTGTGAACAAGCACTTAATTGGTTAGAAGAAATTGAACCAGAAAACAACAGCATTGTTAAATTTTGGAAGACAAGTGGTATCAAAACAAAGCATGCATTACATTCGCAAGCACTTATTCAATTAAATTACAATTATTGCGCACAAAAAAAATGTTTAAATTGCGCAATAGGAAACCATATTTTGTATCAGCATGTATAAATTTATTTTTCTTTTTTGTGGTATTTTTTTAGTTAATTCAGCCCATGCTCAGCAAGTTGTTTTTTACAACCCTAAATTAAACAAAACTATACTTATAAAGTCGGGTTCTAAAGTTTTTTTAGGTTATACGGGCTATAATGGAAATACAGAGTTTGCATCAAATACGGTAACAGATATAACGGACAGCACCATAACTATTGGTCTTGATATGAGTTATTGGCTGCCCAACAGAAAACCAAGTGTTTTCACCAATAATTTTAAGGTGATAAGGCTAAAGGATATTACACATTTTAGAAAACGTAGCCTTGCAGGTGAAATGATAAAAAATATACTTCAAATTGGAGGAGCTGTTGGCTCTGTTTATCTACTTTCTGATTTGTATAGGGACGAACGTTATAGTCGAAGTAGTGCTGTTCTTATTTCCTTAGGCGCAGGTTTAGTTTTAAACGCAGCTTCAAAAGTAATCTTTCCAGAAAATGCTAAATATCGTGTGCAAGATGGCTGGATATTAAATCCAACCACCAATAATGTGGCGCCAATAATAAGAAATTAGTCTTTGGTTAAATTTATTTTGCCATTTAGTGGTTGAACCGATTAAATTTGTGTGGTTAATATGGAAAAAAAAATAAAATACTTTGTAGAGAAATACGCTTTTGGCGTATGTAGCGAACTTGGTGAGAGATTTGGCATTGCCTCATCTCGTATCAGGCTGTATTTTATTTACACTTCTTTTATCACAATGGGTTCGCCAATTATTATTTATTTGGTAATTGCTTTTTGGCTGAATTTTAAAAAATACATACGCCAACGTTTTACCCTTTGGGATTTGTAAAACCTGTTAATTGGTAGATATCAATTGAAAAAGCCAGCAATTATTTTCGCAGTCCTTTCGGTTTACATTGTAGCTGCTTTTGCTTGGTGGACTTACGCCCACATAAAAAGCAGTAAGGACATTTATATTGAGCAGGGTAAATATCTAGAACTTCTTCCATACAAGGCATCATTAGATGTGCGCGGTGCTGTGGATCAGGAAATGTTCAGGGATACGGTAAGTTTTAGGGAGTATTTTAATTTTAACTATCCTGAGTTAAACCTCGAATTCGATCACACACAAGATCCCTTATATAATTATGCCGTCACACCCAAAAAATCGGCAGTAGACAGCATAAACAGACTATACAAACGCAGGGTTTGGATGTATGGACTTGAAGGTGTTGTGATGGTATTGCTGTTGTTTTGGGGTATTATTTGGATTTATCGCAGCCTTCAAAATAGGCTTAACCTTAAACGTCAACAAAGTAATTTCCTATTATCTATTACGCACGAACTTAAAACCCCGCTTGCATCTATAAAGTTATACCTTGAAACTTTATTAAAGCGTCCTAATTTGGATAAAGCTCAAGCCGAAATCATGATGCGTAATTCGCTAAGTGATGTAACCCGTTTACGTGATTTGGTAGAAAACCTTTTGATGGCAGCACAGCTTGATACACATAAATTTACTTTAAGTTTTGCCCCAGTTAATATTTCAGCACTTTTACAAGAAGTAGCAGATAAGTACGTGCTTCCGCGTAATTTACAGCATAGGTTAAAGGTGCAAACCCAACCGGATGTTTATGCTAATGTGGATGCCATTGCAATGGAAATGGTGATTATCAACCTGCTGAGCAATGCGTTTAAATATTCGCCTGATGATAAACCGGTGACAGTAACATTGCACAAAGAAAGTAGCGGTGTAAAAATTAAAGTTATTGACGAAGGAAAGGGGATATCAGACGATGACAAAAAAAGCCTTTTTGGTAAATTTTACAGGGCCGAAGATGAGAATGTGCGCAAAAGTAAAGGCACTGGACTTGGTCTGTTTATTGTAAAAAATTTACTAAATCACCATAATGCCACGATTATTGCAAACGATAATGCACCTTCAGGGGTTATATTCGAAATAACACTACAAAATCATGACACAGCACAGAATTTTATTAGTTGAGGACGAAGAGCATTTGCAACATGCCATTAAGCTTAATCTTGAATTGGAGGGTTATGTGGTAAATGCCGTTGGAGACGGTAACAACGCCATCAAGGCGTTTAGAGAAGAGAAATTTGACTTGGTGATTTTGGATATTATGCTGCCTGAAACAAACGGTTTGATGGTATGCGAAAATATCAGGTTACATGATGCCAATGTGCCGGTTATGTTTTTATCAGCCAAAAATACAGCTGCTGATAGGGTATTGGGACTTAAAAAAGGTGGCGATGACTACATGACAAAACCTTTTGATTTGGAAGAATTGTTGTTGCGTGTTAAAAAACTGATAGAGAAAAACAATCGCATGCAGCAGCAATCAGACAGTAAAGTAAGTAGCTTATATAAATTTGGCCCTAATTGGATAAACTTTGAAAGTTACGAAGCTCAAGGTGCAAGCGGCAAAATAGACTTAACTAAAAAGGAAATTTTGTTGATGAAGCTCCTAATCGAGAATAAAAACCAAGTGGTAAGCCGCGAACATATCTTAAAAGTAGTGTGGGACTATACCGTGATACCGAACACCCGAACCATAGATAACTTCATCTTGGCTTTACGCAAATACTTCGAAATTGATCCAAAAGAACCACAATATATACAAAGTGTGCGTGGTGTTGGTTACAAATTTGTGGAGTAGAAGGCTCTGTTCAACCCCGTTTTTGGCCTGTTACGCGCAATTAAATCAGCAAACAAGTTTTTTCTTCATGTTTTTTTCACATTTTGTTGTGAATTATAAAATGATGCCGTACTTTTGCCACCCCGAAAACTAAACTTATAGGTTGTGGATACATTAAGTTACAAAACAAAATCGGCCAATAAAGCTACTGTTACTAAAGAGTGGTTTGTGTTTGATGCGGAAGGCCAAACAGTTGGACGTTTTGCCACTAGATTGGCAAACATTTTAAGAGGAAAGCACAAGACGAGCTTTACGCCTCACGTAGATTGCGGTGACAACGTAATTATTATCAATGCTGATAAAATTCGTTTCACAGGTAATAAAATGAACGACAAAGAATACGTGTTCTATTCAGGTCATCCTGGTGGACAACGTTTTGTATCAGCTAAAAACATGATGCAAAAACGTCCTACCTATGCTGTAGAACATGCTATTGAAGGTATGTTACCAAACAACAAGCTTGGTCGCGAAATCTTCAGAAATCTTTTCGTTTATGCAGGTGGCGAGCATCCGCACGCTGCTCAACAACCAAAAGTATTAAAATTCTAAGAAATGGAAGTTATAAACGCATTAGGTAGAAGAAAAACTTCAATTGCTCGTGTATACATTACAGCGGGTACCGGAAAATTTGAAGTAAACGGTCGTGAGTCAAAAACTTACTTCCCTACAATAGTATTGCAGCACAGCATTTTCCAACCATTTGAAGTTACAGGTACAATGGGTCAGTTTGACGTTACTTGTAATGTAGCAGGTGGTGGGGTTGCAGGCCAAGCAGATGCCATTAAATTAGGTGTTGCTCGTGCTTTA
This sequence comes from Bacteroidota bacterium, assembly GCA_041302975.1. Taxonomy (GTDB): domain Bacteria; phylum Bacteroidota; class Bacteroidia; order UKL13-3; family UKL13-3; genus UBA6183. Next base: position 5,974 of record JBFYQC010000217.1, on the reverse strand, counting down.
GTTGCTCACAATCCTGAATTGAAACCGGCTTTAAAGGCTGAAGGTTTAATGACACGCGATCCTCGTATGGTTGAGCGTAAAAAACCAGGTCAGAAGAAAGCTCGTAAGCGTTTCCAATTCGTTAAACGTTAGTCTTTATTTTTTAAAAATTATATGTCACAAATCACACAACAAGAGTTGTTGGAAGCGGGTGTACACTTCGGTCACTTAACCCGCAAATGGAATCCTAAGATGGCTCCGTACATTTTTATGGAGAAAAATGGAATCCACCTTATCGACCTTAACAAAACTGCTGTTAAGCTTGAAGAGGCCGCAAACGCCATCAAAAACATTGTAAAATCAGGTCGTAAGATCCTTTTTGTTGCAACCAAAAAGCAAGCAAAAGAAATGATCGAAAACGAAGCTAAGCGCGTAAACATGCCTTTCGTAACCGAGCGTTGGTTAGGTGGTATGTTAACAAACTTCAGCACAGTTCGTAAATCAATCAAGAAATTGCAAACGTTAGACAAAATGGCTGTTGACGGTACTTATACCAACATGGCTAAGAAAGAACGTTTAATGGTTGAGCGTGAAAAAGAAAAATTACGCAGAGTTTTAGGAGGTATTGCCGACTTAAACCGTTTACCTGCTGCTTTATTCATAGTAGATATCAAGCGTGAGCACATTGCCATTGCAGAAGCACACAAATTAAATATCCCAACCTTTGCTATGGTAGATACCAACTCAGATCCAACTGTAGTTGATTTCGCTATCCCTGCAAATGATGATGCTGCAAAATCAATCGCTTTAATATCTCGTGTTATTACCGATGCTATTGTGGAAGGCTTAGCCGAACGCAAAAAAGAAAAGGAAACAGACACTGATAAAGAAAAAACAGAAGAAACTGTTGAAGCATAAAACTTATCTTAAATCGGCCCGCAAGGCCGATTTTTGTATAGCGTTTAGAGTAAAATAATTTAATCATCAAATAATAATAATAATACAATGAGTACTATTAGTGCTGCTGATGTAAACAAATTGCGCCAAATGACTGGCGCTGGTATGATGGACTGTAAAAAAGCCCTTACCGAAACCAATGGCGATTTTGACGCTGCTGTAGATTTCCTTCGTAAAAAAGGTGCTAAAGTTAGTGCTGCTCGTGCCGATAGAGATGCAAAAGAAGGTGCAATTATTGCAAAAACTTCTTCAGATAATAAATTAGGTATCATCATTCAATTAAGCTGCGAAACTGATTTCGTTGCTAAAAATGAAGATTTCGTGAAATTTGCTAACAGCATTGCTGATTTAGCTTTGGCTCACAAACCTGCTACTGCTGATGCTTTAAAAGCATTAGACCTAGGCGGACAACCATTAAGCGAACGTTTAATGGAGCAAGTAGGAAAAATTGGCGAAAAAATTGACGTAGTTAAGTACGAAATAGTTGAAGCTAGTAATGTTGTAGCATACATACACGGTGCAAACCGTTTAGGTGTTTTAGTTGCTATGAACAATGCTACTAGTGAAGCTAACTTAGTAGCCGGTAGAGATGCTGCAATGCAAGTTGCTGCTTTAAATCCTGCTGCTGTTGATAAAGATGGTGTAGATTCTACCGTTATTGAGCGTGAGTTAGAAATTGCTAAAGACCAAGTTCGTGCGGAAGGTAAACCTGAAAACATGATCGAAAAAATTGCTCAAGGTAAATTGGCTAAATTCTACAAAGAAAACACCCTTTTAAACCAAGAGTTTGTTAAAGACGGTAGCTTAACCGTTGCCCAAATGCTTGATAAAGCAGAAAAAGGTTTAACTGTTACTTTATTTAAGCGTGTATCGCTTTAATTCATTGTAATATTAAAATCATTACTAAAAGTCGCTTGAAAAAGCGACTTTTTTTATGCGCTAACCCCAGTAATTTGCCAATGGTAACAAATAATTTCGCTAATTGCTTACGTCCTCTTATATTTACCTCCTCATTAGTTAAATGTACACTAGTGTGGCTTAACTTTCGTTTATAGTATTTTAATGAAACATACTTTTTTCTTTTTAAGTTATATTTTGTTGTGGAGTGTGGCTATCCAGGCTCAAACACAAGGTCAGGTTATTGATGAAATTGCTGCAGTTGTGGGTGATAATATCATTATGCAATCGGAGATTGAAGTGGAATTTCAGCAATTGCAAAAGGATATTGGTTCATTAAACGATAGTGCAAGATGTGCCATTATGCGCCAAAAAATAGTAGAGCGTATGTTACTTACACAGTCTCAATGGGATAGTATACCGTTGGGTGATGAAAGGGTAGATGCCGAGTTGGAAAAACGTATTCGATTTTTTTCTTCGCAATTCCCAGGCGGACAAAAAGAAATGGAAAGCTATTACGGCAAAAGTATTACCGAGATTAAAGCAAACAATAGAGAAAAAATAAAGGATGGATTATTGGTGCAGGAAATGCAAGGTAAAATTTTGCGTGATGTAAAAGTTTCACCAACCGATGTAAAGAAGTTTTTTAACGAGTTAGATAAATTGGATAGCTTACCATACTACAGTGCTGAGGTTGAATTGGCACAGCTTATTATGATTCCCAAGGTAAGCAAAGAAGCAAAAGAATTGGCATACGAAAAAATTAGTGAGTTGCGTGAACGTATTTTAAAAGGTGATAACTTTGGTACACTTGCATTAATTTACAGCGATGATAAAGGCTCGGCACAAAAGCGTGGTGAGTTGGGTTATTTTACCCGTGGCGATATGGTGCCGGAGTTTGAAGCCGCTGCATTTAAGTTGAAACCGGATAGTGTTTCAAAAATTATTGAAACAAAATATGGATACCACATTTTGCAATTGGTTGACAGAAGAGGTGACAATATTAATGTGCGTCACATCTTAATTAAGCCGCAAGTATTTAGAAGCGATGTAAACCGAACAAAAGACATTTTAGATAGCATTTTGTGGCAAATAAAAATTGACTCGTTAACGTTTGAGAAGGCTGCACAAAAATTTAGCGATGATGAAAATACAAAAGCTAATGGTGGTTTTATTACTGATGGAACGGTTGGTACCAACAAAATTCCTTTAGATGAATTGCCTAAAGACATCTTCTTTCAAATAGAAAATTTAGAACCGGGAAAAATAACCGAGCCCGAGTTGATTACTTTACCAACTCCTGATAGACAACAAGCTTGGCGTATATTTTATTTAAAATCGGAGGCTGCACCACACCGTGCAAACTTGCGTGATGACTACCAAAAAATGCAAGCATTGGCCATGCAACGTAAACAAATGCTGGCCATGCAAAATTGGATAGAGAAACATAAAAAAGCATTTTACATACAAATTAGTGAGCAGTATAAAACCTGTGGTAACCTTCAAGAGTTTACTAATAAATAACTTTTCTTACATGAGTATATCTAACTTCACAAACGATGTGGAAGCGGCCAATGCGCTTCATCAAAAATATAAAGAGTTAAAAAACGAAATAGGTAAAGTAATCATAGGTCAGCATGATGTAGTAGATGCTGTCTTGATGTCGATTTTCGCAAACGGACATACTTTATTGGTGGGTGTTCCTGGTTTGGCAAAAACATTGTTAGTGCGCACTATTTCTGAAGTGTTAGATTTAAACTTTAGTCGCATACAGTTTACCCCCGACTTAATGCCGAGCGACATTACCGGTAGCGAGATTTTAAATGATAAGCGTGAGTTTAGTTTTGTACGTGGCCCTTTATTTGCCAATATTGTTTTGGCCGATGAGATTAACCGTACACCACCAAAAACACAAGCTGCTTTGTTAGAAGCGATGCAAGAACGTAACGTAACGGTTAACGGAAAACTGCATCATTTAGAGCAACCGTTTTTTGTTTTGGCAACTCAAAATCCAATAGAGCAAGAAGGAACCTATCCTTTACCTGAAGCACAATTAGATCGTTTTATGTTTAATGTGGTGTTGGGATATCCAACTTTACAAGAAGAGTTGGAAGTAATAAAAAACACCACCGGAAACTATCAAGCGAAATTAAATAAAATACTACACGGCAACGACATTTTAGCTTTTCAACAATTGGTACGTAAAGTACCGGTGGCAGATAATGTACTAGAGTATGCTGTAAAATTGGTGGCTCAAACACGACCAAATACCACTTTAGCAGGTGCAAAAGTTAACGAATATGTGAGCTTTGGTGCAGGTCCACGTGCCGGACAGTTTTTGGTGTTAGGTGCTAAATGCCATGCTTTATTACGCGGTAACTATAGCCCTGATATTGATGATGTGAAAGCTGTTGCATTTAATGTGTTGCGCCATCGTATTGTTAAAAATTACAAGGCCGAAGCTGAGGGTGTAAGTATTGAACAAATTATACAAGGCTTAATGTAATTAAGCTCTACACAAAACGATGAACAGAACCTGGGCCATTTTACTTTCTGTTATTTTTCATCCTGTGTTTGTAAACCTTTTGGGTTTTGTTGCGGTAATAGAATTAAACCCGCATTTACAAGCTGGATTAACGCCACAAGCCAAGTGGTTTTACATTATGTATGTGTTTATCAGCACGGGATTAATTCCGTTGTTTGTGGTGGTGGCACGTAAGGCTTTGGGTTTTAGCAACAGCATTATGCTAAACGATGCGGACGACAGGCACATTCCATACATAGTAACTGCAACCGCTTACCTTTTTGGCTATTACATGTTTATAAAAATTGGTACACCACACGTCATGCAAGGTTATATGTTGGGCAGTGCATGTATTTTGGTGGCTGTTTTAATTATTAACTTTCGTACAAAAATTAGCGCGCATGCCACGTCATTAGGGGCATTGGTTGGGTTGATATTGGCCTTATCTCCTATCATGATGTTTGATGTAAGAATATTGTTAATACCCGCATTATTGATAAGTGGATTAACAGCAACTTCTCGTTTAGTTTTAGAAGCACACACACATCAACAACTATACTCCGGTTTTGGGTTGGGTTTTTTATTAATGTGGTTGATGCTTTAATTATTTGGAGCTACAAAATAAAAATCGCCACCTTCGTAGTTAAGTGCCTCTTTTGGGTCAATGGGTTTTAAAGCAAAATCAACCAACGCATTTATTTGGTAGCCCAAAGGCAAAAACAAATCAAAAATAAGCTTACGGTTTTCGGCACTGCTAATTTCCATTTGTATGGTGGGTTTAAACTTAGTAATGGTTTTTATAAAATGAGGCATTACGTAAATCTCGTAGCCTTCTACATCACACTTTAAAAAATCAAAACGGGTTAAGTTGGCAAACAACTCATCGGGCACATGCATGTTTACATCATAGGTTTGCATGTTGTTTTGTTGCGTATCGCCATCAATAACTTTGGTTAATCCATGTCTAAAAACACCATCAACCACAGGTGTTCCCATTTGTATGGTTTTGTTTTCGCCACCCAATGCGGTTTGATGCAAGGTAATGTTGCCTAAGCCAAACTGTATGGTGTTTTTAATAAATAACTTAGCAAATAAATCAACAGGTTCTACCGCGTGTACATGTCCATTGTGACCTGCATACTTTGATAAAAAAACCGAGTAATAACCCACGTTTGCACCAATATCAACACAAACAAAACCTGGCTTAACCAACTCTTCTAAAAAAAACAACTCAGGGTATTTTTTCTTTAAAAATCCACCACGTATTAAACGTATGTATACATCACTTACCAAAGCCAAATACTTTTGGTGGCCAAGCATGTCTAATAAAAGTGCGCGCAGTTGTTTTTCCATGTTAGTTTGGGAGGGTAAATTACAAAGTTTACTTCACTTCTTCGTAATCTACATATTCGCCAATATTTTTATCAGTTGGTTTTTGTGTTTTATTAATTTTAGGGTTGATGGTTACGTTGCCATCCGGTTGTTGTTGGTTGGGCGCGTTGTAATGATGGTGATGATGGGTATCAAACCTAAATACTTTTGTTTTTACCGTACCGCCCATGTATTTACCAAACAGCAACCTAAACAGTACATAAAACAAAAACAGATATATTAAAA
>JBFYQC010000216.1:0-10212 GCA_041302975.1 Bacteroidota bacterium | reverse complement strand
CGGCTTACCTGAGAATGCAATAATTGTGGTTTCTGTTAAAGCGATTGAGTCTTGGTTTTTAGCAGATTCTTCTGCAATGTCTACAATAACTAAAAAGAACTTTTTCTATGAATTTCCTGAGAAAACCGATTCGAAACCAATTGATGCAATTAATGAGGTTTTTAAAATGGAATTAGATAGAGGTGTTGGTAGGAGGGGTAAGCCAGGGCTCGCTAAATATTTTGTTAATCAGGGATTCGAAGTAAATAATGCGGCCCAACATCCAAATTGTCCAAGTGCCAAATACTTTATCAATAAACTTCAAGAATTAGCCCAATAAAAATCCCGTTCGTAACTGAACGGGATTTTTTTGTTACTGACTTACTTTAATGTTGCACCATAATACGTTGCTGGTACTGTTTGTTTTCTTTATTGTTATTGGCTATTAAAACATATAATCCATTAGGTAAGGTAGATACATCCAGTTGGTTTTGGTTGCTAACTGCTAAAACTGTTTTGCCTGAAATGTCCATCAATTTCACCTCGTTAATTTCAAGTGTTTCATCCAAATTAATTACATCGTTTACAGGGTTAGGGTATACATTTATTTTTGATGGTAACTTGTTTTCTGTGAGTCCTGTTGCCAAGTAACTGATGGTTACTTTGTGCAATGCGTTAATTACAGTAGCCACCAATCCATTGTTGTTTAAACTATCTTGGTTTGTTAATGCAGAAATAGAAACCCCAGATGTGGTATCAAACATATTTTCGTTGATGTAACCAAAAAAAGTTCCTCCATGTGTGTACATGGTTCGGCCGTTTAATAACCTACTGTATCTAAAAATGCCTAAACCATAACCATGTTTTCCGCCTATAGATACTGTATTGGTCATTTCTTTCCACGATTGTTCAGAGAACAGTTGTTTGGTGCATAGCTTATGCCAAAACCACACATTGTCCTCGGCTGTTGTTATTAACGAGCCGGCTGTGGTGGCTAATGAAAATAGTGAGTTCAAATAAGGCGATTGGGTCATGTCCTCCAACTCTTCTCCGTTTAATACAACGCTCCAAGGTCGGGCAACAGGTAAGCTGCCGCTCTCGCCATAGTTAAATGTACTGTTCAGTTGGTGAGGTGTAAAAATCCATTCTTTCATGGCTGTCCATGCCGATTTTTGTAGCACCTCTTCAATAATAATTCCGGCAATAATATAATTGGTATTGGAGTAATCCCAAGCGCCACCGGGTGCTGAATTGGGCTGTTTAGCAATACGCAATATTTCTTGTTTTGTCCATAGTTTTCCGGGCTTACTCATTAGGCTATCGTTAATCGCCTCCGACTGCATATAGTCGTGCAAACCACTGGTGTGGTTTAAACATTGCCTGATGGTAATTCGTCCGCTGATATTTGGGTAGCCTTGAATCCATTTTCCAATGGAATCATCCAAACTAATCAAACCTTTTTCTTGCATAATAAGCATGAGCGCAGCAATATGTGTTTTGGTATTGCTGCCCATACCCAATAACATGTTGGTAGTTATTGGTGTATTTTGGTGCGAGTATCCGTTTGCACCTTTCCATACACCCACACCAGGAATTAATACCGCTGCCGATGTGCCTTTAATTTTGTATTTATTGCAAACGCTATCTAAGGTGTTTTGTAAACGTGCACTAAGTGCCGGGCTAATTTGTGCATGTACTTTGTTGTGTATGCTTAAAAGCATTAAACAAGCAAGCAATAAGGTGGTACAAGTTTTTTTCATAATTGTTGTGATTAGTGTTTCAAAATAAATACAGTGAAATGAGTTATTTTTTTAAACTCGACCAACAAGTTTTAAAATTAGACATAAGTACATTTGGTTATTTCGTCTAAAAATAATTGTATTTCGTCTACAATAGGTGTGCATACAAAAAAATATGCGCTATTTTGTTGTATGATTTCCATGGGTTTAATAAAAGTTCAAAACATACTAAACATACTAAGTTCAAGGGTTGCACTTAATATCTATTTCTGGGTGTTTATGCTGCTAATTAAAATGCCAGATGCGGATGACCAAACTGCTTACCCCAAGTTGTTTTATTACGGCATGATGGTGTTATATCTATCGTTTTTCGCGGTGTTGGCTTATGTAAATAACTTGGTTTTAATGCCTAATTTTTTCTTTAAGGGCAAACGTTTGTTGTATTTATTGTTGGCGATTGTTGTGGTGTTTATGGTATCGTATGCTTATACTTTTTTTATGAAGTATATGTCTATGGTATTTCCTGGATTTGATACCATGCAAACGAGTATTGTGATGTCGCCTGTAAGCAAAGATTTATCTTTTGATGGCGTGATGAATGATATTGAAACCTATTTTAGCTTAATGTTTGTATGGGTATTGGTGTTTTCGTTGCTGGCCTATTATCACCATAATGCGGCTAAGGTTAAAGCAATGCAGCAACTAATCATTAGCCATCAAGAAGCAGAACTTAACTTTTTAAAAAATCAGCTTAACCCACATTTTTTGTTTAACACGTTAAACAATTTATATGCATTAACGCTCAAAAAATCGGATGAAGCTCCTGATACTATATTAAAACTTTCATCAGTATTGCGGTATGTATTATACGAAGCCGATACTAAATTTGTTTTATTTGACAAGGAGAAGGAAATTATACAAGCATATATTGATATTGAAATGCTGCGCATTCAAGATTCTCCACTAATACAATTTTCTATTACGTCTGATCAATCTTATTTAGTACCGCCTTTAATTTGGTTGCCTATACTCGAAAATGTATTTAAGCATACGCGTGTAGTGCGTGATATGGAAATTAATTTCCAACTTAGTATCCAAAACAATAAACTTAGCTTGATTGCCAAAAATAATTTTGCACCTGCAAGTAAAATTACCACTAATGAAAAGGGTGGGATAGGTCTTGATAATTTAAAGAAACGATTGACATTATTGTACCCAAATCAATTTTATATCAAGCAATTGGTAGAAGATAATTACTTTAGCATAGAGGTTACCATTGATAAACTGAGTTAAAATACATGCTAAAAGTAGTAATAATTGATGATGAACCATTGGCCACTGAGGTGTTGCAAAATCATTTGCAAAAAATACACGATGTACATGTTGTAGCTACTTGTAAAAATGCTATTGAAGCCTTTGCGTTTGTTACTAAAAATGAGGTTGACCTGATGATGTTGGATATTAACATGCCCGAAATTACAGGTATTGAATTCTTAAGTTCTTTAAAAGAACCTCCAATGGTAATATTTACAACAGCATATTCGGAGTACGCATTTAAAAGTTACGAATTGGATGCGGTTGATTATTTATTAAAGCCTATATCGTTTGAACGATTGAATAAAGCCATAGCAAAAGCGTTAGGTAATAAACAACTCAAAACCCAACATACAACAGAAACAACCAATACACTGTTGTTTGTGCGCTCGGAAGGCAAATGGATTAAGATTGATGTAAATGGAATTTGGTTTGTTGAAGGATTAAAAGATTATGTACGTGTTTGGACTAATGAAGGAAGAATTACTGTACACAGTACCATGAAAAATTTTGAGGAGCAGTTACAACCTTTTAAACATTTTGTAAGGGCTCATAAATCATACATAGTAAATATTAAACTCATTAGCGAAACAGATGGTAACACCATCCGTATTCACGACCAAACTATTTCGGTTGGTGGCACTTACAAAGAAGAATTAATTCGGGTTATTCATAAATATCGGTTATCGTAGTTTTGATTAAACCACACTCATCATACCCAATAAACCACCAGTGTGTATTGTTAAAATTTTACTATTAGCAGGATAGTATTTTTGTGCAATGAGTTTACTTACAGCTAACATCATTTTTGCGGTATAAACTTGGTCTAGTAAAATGCCTGAGTTTTGTGCAAAGTGTTTAATAAAATCAACCAACTCAGTATTTGTTTTAGCATAACCACCACAACTAAAATTATGGTGTACTTTAACATCAAATCCGGCTAATGCTGCAATTTCTTGGTCCATTGCCTCGGCACCTTTTAATACACAAATGCCTTCTGCTGTTATATTTTTTTGTTGAGCGCCTTTTGCCAAACCTGCTAAGGTAGTTCCTGTTCCAACAGCACAAACGGTATGTGTAAATCCATAGGCATCATTTAAAATATGTGTACACCCTTTGGCTGCCAATTCGCCTTTACCACCTTCATCAATAAAATAAGTTTGGGTGTTTTGTTTTGCAAATTGCTGGTACAACATAGGTTTATTTTTGTAAGCCTCACGCGATACAAAAATAAGTTGCATGCCATATAACTTACATAAATTCAGCATGTGGTTGTTTACTTCTTCACCACGAACAAAAGCGGTTGTTTTAAAGTTATGCATAGCTCCAGCACATGCCAATGCTACTAAATGGTTGCTATAAGCGCCACCAAAACTCACCAAATGATTACAGCTTTTTTGTTTTGCATCATCCAACACATAAAACAACTTGCGCCACTTATTGCCCGATACAAAAGGATGTAACATGTCATCGCGTTTCATATATACGGTTACACCATTGTCATTAAATTCAGGTAAGTTAATGTGTTGTATAGGCGGATTAAATGGCAATTCCATCATCATCGTATGCGCAGTTTTTGTCCAACAGAAATGCTGTTGTCAAACATGTTGTTTAACTTCCTGATGTCTTCAACCAACACATTGTATTTACGGGCAATGCTGTATAAAGTTTCTTTCTCTAAAACTTCGTGGTATATTGGTTCTGTTGAGTTTAAATCAGGTTCTTTACGTTCTACTTTTTCACCGTTTAAAGGAACAACCACTAACTCATCACCCACACGTAAAGTATCACTATTTAGTTCGTTCAACGCCCTTAGTTCAATTACAGTGGTGTTATATTTTTTGGCAATACTGTATAACGTTTCACCTTGTTTTACCATGTGGTAACCCGGTACAACCGCTTCTTCGTTTTCGTTAATGGCAGTTTGGTTAGGATTGATAATTAATTTAGCACCTTCGCTAATATCTTCGGTGTGCAAGTGGTTAATTTCCATGATACCTTCTACCCGCACATTGTATCTTTTCGCAATACTAAATAATGTTTCTCCTTTCTGTACAGTATGAAAAAAGGCCATATCGTTTTTATTATCAGTAATGTTTATGGCAAATTCATCTTCTGGTAAAACAGGTCTACTTGTAGATACATTTTTCCTAGGATCATCGTAAATTATGTTGTTGTATGTGCTATCAATATTAGCAATACTGCTTACTCTAAGTGTGGGTGTTTTGTGGTTCAATCCACGTAAAGCAAGTTGTTCGCCAACCTCCGGCTCTTGGCCTTCTTTCATGTTGTTACGCTTGTATAATTTACTTAGTTTAATTCCAAAACGCTGCGAGATGATGCGCATGTTATCCCCGCGCGAAACAGTATAATGTTCAACGCTTCCTTTATAATTTTTGGGTTTGATGTAAATGGTATCACCTGCTTTTATAATGGCATCTTTAGGTAAATCATTATATTTATAAATTTGCCATACACGCATACCATTTTCCAAAGCAATGCTTGCGTAACTATCATTTGTTTGGGCCACTAATGCTGGAATACCATTTATTATAAGTTGAGTATGTGCTGCCACAAATACGTTTTGGTCTTCTTTAATTTTTATGTTTTCTTTTTCGGTTGGTTTTACCAAATCAAAGCGGTGTAAGTTGTGGCGCTCTATTAAACTGATTAATAATTTTGGATAGTTGGGATTGGTAGCATAACCCGCACGCTTTAATCCTTCGGCCCAACCTTTGTAATCGGTTGGTTCCAAGTCAAACAAAAAGGCATAACGTTGACCTTTCATTAAAAAATCCGAATGATCGCGGTAACTATCCTCGGCCGTGGGGTATTTCCTAAAACACTCTTGTGCTTCATCATCATCCTCTTTAATAGACTCTCCGGTCCAGTCTTTTTTACACTTAATACCAAAGTGGTTATTAGCAACCAAAGCTAAGCGACTGTTTCCATTTCCACTTTCTAATAAACCTTGTGCAAGCGTAATACTAGCAGGAATACGACTTCGGTGCATTTCTGCAATGGCAATTGCACTGTATTTATCCAAGTATTGCTCAACAGTTAGTTTAAAGGGGAACTCTTTAGTAGCAACAGGTTGTGCCTGGCTATTTTTAAATCCTGTCAATGTCAGTAAAATCAGTCCAATACAAACTATATAATGCCTCATGCAACAAATTTAACCTTACCCATGCTGCAATGGTTATTTATTATGGCTTGATTACCCACAGGTGTATGTGGTTTTGGGCAATAGTATTTTATGCGGGAATTAATAAAGTGGTTGTTTTTGTTTTCATTAAGGGTTGGTTATTAAATTAAACCGCTATGTTGGCATTAATGTTTAATTCTCGGAACGCTTTTAGTAATCTGGTTAACTTAAGCTTTTTATGCCTCCAAGCTCATTTAGTGAGTATAAATTGGTATGGTCAATAAGCCATTGCTTACATGTAAGATAAGATTTTCTTAAAATAAAGGTGCTTTCATAATAAATCTTAAATTTGTGTGTTATTAAAAGTCAGCATTACACGCGTATTTATGATAAAAAAAGCATCGCTTAATTGGATAAGCATTTTATTACTGTTTGGATTAAACAATTTAATTTGGGCGCAAAACTCGCCCACGTCATTAGGCAAAACCCCAGAGTGGACCGTTAGTGTTGATAAAAAGGATATTAAGGTTGGTGATGAAATTACTGTGACGTTTACCAGTATCATAGAAAAAGATTGGTACATGTACAGCAACGATTTTGATCCTAACTTAGGTCCAATTGCTGCCGAGTTTACTTGGGAAAAAAACGCATCATACCAACTTGTTGGTAAACCAACTCCGGTTGGTGCACACAAACATTACGAAGAAGTTTGGAAAGGTGATGTTTCTGTTTTTAAGAAGAAGGCTGTATTTAAGCAAAAAATAAAAGTACTTGGGGATAAACCAACAATAAAAGGATCAATTTATTTTCAGGAGTGTAATGAAATTAGTGGTATTTGTATGCCACCTTTTGATGTTCCTTTTGAAGTGAAAGTTATGGTGCAAGCAGGTGATGAAACTAGTACCAATATATCAACAGCGGTTCAAGCAACAGAAGTAATAGATACTATAAGTTCTGAGCAGACAACAAATGCAGAGGCTTTAGTTGATACAACAGCCCAAGTGGCCAACACTTCATCTGCAAACCCACCACCTGCAACAACAGGTGTATTTAGTTTTTTATTGATTGCTTTTTTGGGCGGATTAATTGCAGTAGCTACGCCTTGTGTGTTTCCCATGTTACCTATGACAGTGAGTTTCTTCACCAAAAAGAGTGAAACACGTGCACAAGGTATTTCTCGTGCATTTACTTTTGGTTTATCCATTGTTGGTATTTACGCATCGTTGGGATTAATATTCGCTTTTTTTGGTCTTGGTCCTGATTTTGGAAATTGGTTAAGCACACATTGGTTGCCGAATATTTTATTCTTCATCATATTTATGGTGTTTGCAGCATCATTCTTGGGTTTATTCGAAATTACCTTACCACACAGTATGGTAAATAAAATAGACAGTAAAAGCAGTATGAGCAGCTTGGGTGGTATTTTCTTTATGGCATTTACTTTAGTTTTGGTTTCATTTAGTTGTACTGGCCCAATAGTAGGAAGTTTATTAATTGAAGCAGTTGGTGGTAAATTTTTAAAACCATTATTAGGCATGGCTTCGTTTGGTGCTGGTTTGGCTTTGCCATTTACCTTGTTTGCTATTTTCCCTAGTTTCCTACAAAACTTACCTAAGTCGGGTGGTTGGTTAAATTCTGTTAAAGTAGTATTAGGTTTTGTTGAAGTAGCTTTTGCGTTTAAGTTTTTAAGTATTGCCGATGTGGTTTACCATTGGGGTATTTTAGACCGTGAAATTTATTTAGCCATTTGGATAGTGCTTGCATTTTTATTAGGTATGTACTTATTGGGCAAACTTAAATTTAGTCATGATAGCGATATTCCATATGTAAGCGTTCCGCGTTTTGGTTTAGCTTTGATATCTTTTTCGTTTGGGGTGTATATGATACCAGGTTTATTTGGCGCACCATTAAAAGGATTATCGGGTTTATTACCGCCAATGCAAACGCAAGATTTTGTGTTGGGTTCAGGCGCATCAACCACACCTCACTCGTTAAACAGTAACGATGGAACTAAAATTAAACATGCTGACTTTTTGCATTTACCTCATGGTTTAACGGGTTACTTTGACTATCAACAAGCCTTAGCAGAATCGAAAAAACAAAATAAACCCATATTTGTGGATTTTACAGGGCATGCTTGCGTAAACTGCCGCAAGATGGAAGAATATGTTTGGGCAAAACCAGAGGTGTTAAAGCGTTTGCAAAACGATTTTATAATTGTGAGTTTGTATGCAGATGAAAGAAAAGTTTTGCCAGAAGGTGATTGGTACACATCAAAACGTGATGGTAAAGTGAAGAAAACAATTGGCGAGCAAAACCACGATTTACAAATTACCAAATATAACTTTAGCGCTCAACCACAATATGTAATTATTGATGGTGACGAAAAACAACTATCGGGTCCAAGCTTTTTTGATACAGATGAGCAAAAGTTCGTTGACTTTTTAGATAATGGTAAAAATGCATTTGGAACCAAATAGCTCAATTTATATGCATAACTTGAAACAACATTTTACTGAAGCACAAGACATTCTGGCTAAGTTTATTGCCGATGAGAAAAACTTTCAAGCAATAGAAAATGCAGGCATATTGATGGTAGATGCATTAAAAACGGAGAAAAAAATTATCAGTTGTGGTAACGGTGGTAGCTTATGTGATGCTATGCATTTTGCAGAAGAGTTAACTGGTAGATACCGTGACGACCGTAGGCCTTTTGCAGCAATAGCCATGAGTGATGTTTCGCATATGGCTTGTGTAGGTAATGATTATGGATATGATTTTGTATTTAGTAGATACTTAGAAGCAGTTGGGAACAGCGGTGATGTGTTGCTTGCTATATCAACTAGCGGCAATAGCAAAAATGTGCTTAATGCCATTGAAGTGGCCAAACGCAAAGGCATAAAAGTAGTAGGTTTAACTGGTAAAGATGGCGGTAAAATGAGCAGCTTATGTGATGTTGAAATTCGTTCACCATATAGCCAATATGCAGATAGGGCTCAAGAAATACATATCAAATGCATACATGCTTTGATTGATTATATTGAAAGCAATATCTAGCTAAAGGAAATCATCAAAGGGTACTTTCATCAACAAAAAAGCCATTACACCTAAATAGGTAAATGGCTTTTTATTTATACAGATAAGGGTTTGTGAGGGGTTTAATAATTCATGTTACGAATCTAGTTTAATAAGTATTGAATTTTCTTTGCACTTCATTAAACTGATGTTCGGGTTTATGAAATGCATTTACGAAATATGAAGCATAAAAAAATCCCGCAGTTTCCTGCGGGATTTTTGATTTAAAAATTTGGTATTTGATTATTCGATAACCACACGTTTAGTAGCTACGCTACCATCTTTTAAAGTAATGTTTACAAAGTATAAACCTGCATTTAATGTGTCTACATCAAAAGCAAAATTGTTACTTGTAGCGTTACCGTTTAATAACACACGACCAGTAATATCCATTACATTGTATGAACTAACTGTACCTGCCGCTGCATTAAAATCAATATTTAATGTTGTTGTAGCAGGGTTAGGATAAACAGAAAGATGTTTGCTTAAATTTGCAATTTCTTTAACACTAGTTAATTGTCCACGTGATAATCTGATATTAAATGTATCTGACGACCACATTAAATTGCCATTTAAATTAGCTTGAACAGTCCATTTTAAATCAGCACTATCACCAATGTTCACATTTGCGGATGCTAATACAGCATCAATTGTGCGGAAATCAAGTGTAATACTTGGTTTTGAGCTAGGTACGTTTGCCAAAGGAGTTGCAAAATCTGTATTGCTAGCAGTGCTTAACTTCCAAGCGTAAGTCATATTTCCGAATCCTGTTGTATTAGCTACATTCCAAGAAACATTTACAGTAGATCCGCCATCACCTTTTACAACTAAAGAAGCGTTGTTAACAGGAGCAACTAAACCAAAAGAAGATTTCAATTGATCGTTTGAGGCAGGAACCAAATCAAATTGAACAGCAATACGTCTAGTTGAGAAATCAACTAAAGTATCAATGTATTTTTT
>JBFYQC010000215.1:0-10919 GCA_041302975.1 Bacteroidota bacterium | reverse complement strand
GCATCTATTTGTACCTTATCTCATGAGATAAGACAACTTTGATACTGTCGCAAAATAATTTATCGTTCAGGCGCTAAATCAAAGTAATTGTATGGATAATTAAGGGAGTACACAAGTAATGTCATAAACGTATTTATTATGTGATTTGTAGGATATTTTCTAATATTGAATAAAGACAAACTTATTTTGACAAGTTTGAAGAAATAAAAACTTGACTAATCTAAAGACAAATGAATGTAACATACGAAGACGCAATTGCTCAACTTATAAAATTTAGAGATGATCGAGATTGGACACAATTCCACGACTCTAAAAACTTAGCTTTAGCACTATCCATTGAGGCTGCTGAATTGAATGAACTATTTCTTTGGAAAGAAAAGCCAGAGAGCGAGAATATCAATCCTGATAAACTGAAAGAAGAATTAGCAGATGTACTTTCGTTTGCATTTTTACTAGCCAACAAGCATAACATCAATCCTTTCGAAATTGTGTTGGATAAAATTGAAAAGAATAACCAAAAATATCCGATTGATAAAGCTAAAGGAAAATCGAATAAGTACACGGAACTATAGATGAGCAAAAACTTTAACATTCATCAATACGATTTTGATTCGACCATTGAATTTGAATTGGCTAAAAACCATAAAGATTTTTTGAATTGGCCAATTGTTTATTTCCTGAACAATAACAAATCAGCAGAAGCTTATGTTGGAGAAACTACTGATGTAGTCAAACGACTTAATACACACTCGAAAAATATTGAGAAGCAACGAAACACAAACGTTTTCCTTGTACTCAGCGAGTTGTTCAATAAGTCGGCAGCATTAGATTTAGAATCATACTTAATCAGGTACATTTCGGCTGATGGACAATTTACTTTACAAAATGCCAATCTTGGCATTTCCAAACACAGCTACTACCAGCAGAAGGAGCTTTACTGGAGTATTTTTAAAGAGATTTGGGATGAACTGAGAAGTCTTGGAGTTGCAAGACATTCTTTAGAACACATTGACAACTCAGACCTTTTTAAATACTCTCCTTACAAATCACTCTCTCGAGAACAAATTGATGGTCTTAAAACCATACTTAACTGTTTGTTGGATGATAGCGCAAAAACAAGTTTAGTACAAGGTGGTGCCGGAACTGGAAAGTCTATACTTGCTATTTTTCTGTTCAAACTTTTAAAAACCGATTTAAAAGACTTTAACTTTTCTGATTTTGAAGAAGAGGACCAAGACCTGCTTAGATTGGTTGAACAGATAAAACAGAAGTACGAAAACTTATCCATGGCATTGGTTATACCCATGTCATCTTTCCGAAAAACCATTTCAAAGGTCTTTAAAAATATAAAGGGATTATCTCCCAATATGGTTATAGGACCATCAGAACTTGCGAAACAAAAGTATGATTTGGTGATTGTAGATGAAGGTCACAGATTGAGACAGCGTGTAAATCTTGGCCCTTATTTTAAACCGTTTGATACCACGTGTGAAACATTAGGTTTGGATAATTACTCGGCAACTGAATTAGATTGGGTACTTATTCAATCTAAAAAGTGTTTAATTTTTTATGATCGTTTTCAATCCATAAAACCATCTGATGTTCATCGTAAAAGGTTTATTGAGCTTGAAGACGACCGAACAACACGATTAGAGCGATTAAAAACACAATTTCGCTCAAGAGGTGGAGTTAATTTTGTGAACTTCGTTCACAACCTTTTCGATGTAAACACTAAAGACATAAAACCATTTCACTCACTTGATTTTGATTTAAAACTATTTAACAATGCAGAGGATTTGGTAAATGCAATTCAAACCAAAGAAAAGGAAGATGGTCTTTCGCGTTTGGTTGCAGGATATGCATGGGAATGGGTTTCGAAGAACGACAAAAATAAATTCGACATCATTATAGACCATGTTAAACTAAAGTGGAACAGTGTTGCCGTGGATTGGGTTAACTCTCCTGATTCGATTAATGAGGTTGGATGTATTCACACCACACAGGGTTATGATTTGAACTATGTTGGCGTTATTATTGGACCTGAATTAGACTATGATTTTGAAAATGAAAGGCTAATTATTTTCAAAGACCGATATAAAGATAAAGCAGGCAAAAACACGGTAAATGATGAGCGTATTCTAAAAGACTACATTATCAATATTTACAAAACCATCTTACTTCGTGGCATAAAGGGTACTTACATATATGCGGTGAATGAGAGTTTAAATAAATACCTATCTCAATTTATTCCAACTTCAACTCAACAAGAGCGTAAATCACAAATTCGTTTTCTTGATGCGCCTAACGAAAGAACAATTCCATTTTACGAACTTGAAGTGGCTGCGGGTTCATTTTCGGAACAACAACAGGTTGATAACATCAAATACATTGAAATGTCAGATCACTATCCCATCAACCCTAACCTTTTTGCATGTAGGATTGTTGGAGAGTCGATGAACAAAATCATTCCAAACGGTTCTATTTGCCTATTTGAAAAATACACAGGAGGTTCTAGAAATGGGAAAATTGTATTGGCCGAGATGACGGACTTCACCGATACTGACTTTGGATCTAACTATACCATCAAAGAATATTCAAGTAAAAAAACAACTTCTGATGATGGTTGGAGGCACGAAGAGATTACGCTATTACCCAAATCTAATCAAGACTATCAACCCATAAAACTTAGAGATGAAGAAACCGTTGGATTTAAAACCATAGGTATATTTATGAAGGTTTTAGCCTAATTTGTAATACTTGGGCACATAGTTTAGTTCGATAAAATTATTAGGCTTTAACCTTATATTATATAATTATTAGGTTTTAACCTTATATTGCATCATTATTAGGTTATAAGCTTATAATAGTAAACAATATGAATGCCGTTATTACAGGAGATATTATTCGTTCAACACAGCTAACAACTGCTAGCCAAACCATGCTGATTGACGGGCTAAACGCTTCGCTTCAACAGTGGAGCAAAGACTACAACATGCGTTATGAAATATACCGAGGAGACAGCTTTCAATGTTTACTTCCTAATGAGCCTGAAGCATTGCGCCTTATGCTTTTATTGAAAACATTTATTAAAAGTTTAAACCCCAACGATATCAACGAAGCCACTAAATTTAACAATACAAAATCTGGCTTATTGGGTCCTAATTGGGACTTTGATGCACGAATAGCATTAGGTATTGGGAATATTGATAATAACTCCACTAAGCTAGGACAAACAAACGGTAAGGCATTTATTCTTTCAGGGCACACCTTAGATGAATTAAAAAACCAAAAGCAAACTTTGGCCATTGCAACAGCAGATAGCCATCATGAGGAATTACAAACTGAACTAATATTATTAGACTTTATCATTTCTCGGATGACAGCCCTACAAAGCGAAGTTATCTTATGGAAATTGTCGGGCTATACAGAAAATTATATAGCCAAACAGCTAGGCATTAATCAATCTGCAGTAAATCAACGAGCGAATAGTGCAGGTTGGAACGCCATTAACACGCTTGTACAACGATTTGAAAAACTGTATACCTATGAATAATATTACCCTTTTTACCTATGCCGAGGGCAACCTACTAATTAGGTTATTGTTGGCGCATTTATTGGCCGATTTTGTGTTTCAAACAAAACAAATGGCCAAGAAGAAAAACTGGAACAACCGCTATTTGTATATACATATTGGAATAGTTGGACTCACTACTTTAGTATTAACATCTTCATTTCCATTAGCTATTATTTCCATGCTAATACATGGACTAATTGATGTAACCAAAATAATTGTTGCACAAAAATATAATCATAAAGCAACCCTCCTATTTTTTGTTGACCAAGTTGCGCATCTGATTAGTTTGGTAATAGTATGGTTTAGCTGTTCAAAAGTTTCCTCGAACATATTAACAACACTGGTAACGCTACTAACCAACTACCAAATAAGTTTAATAATATTAGGTTATGTATTAGTTATGTGGCCAACTGGATATGCATTAAAATTTGCACTTAAAACTATTATAAAAGGGGATCATACAAACAACGAAAACATAGAAAAAGGGGGCAACTTAATTGGCATTTTCGAACGCATTATCATATTGACTTTTATGCTTTTAGGCGCGTACGAAGCCATTGGATTTTTAATAACAGGTAAGAGTATTATTCGATTTGCCCAAACCGAAGAAAAATTGCGCAGTGAATATGTACTTTTAGGCACCATGATGAGTTATGGGGTAGCCATATTGGTTGGAGCGCTAATGAACAAACTACTCATTAGCCAAGGAATATAATCTCGTTTAGTTAACCCACAAAAAAATCCCGAGTTAGCACTCGGGATTTTTTATTTAGAATAGTTTCGGTTGATCATCATCCTTTGGCGGAACCTTTGGTTTAAACTTAGGCTTATCGTTTTTAAGCAAGCTATCATCATCACTCAACAAGCGTTTAATTTTATCTTGTTCTTCTTGCAATAAATCTTCGTTTACCAATAAAGTTTGTTGGGTGGTTTCGTTGCCTTTTATTATAGGCTTCTCCTCTCCTGCTTGTTCTTCTTCGGTCTCTTCGTTTTGTACCAAAAACGCACTGATAAAGTCTTTACCAACAATTTTATTGCCTATGGCTTTCCAGCCTTTTACTTCAATAAACTCAGTTAAGTTATAGGTTTCTTCTAGGTTACTATCCTTGCCCTTGCCGCCTTTACGTTCCATTACTATAATAGGCTCCATATAATCGGTTGCCATTACAATTCTGTTGTCTTTACCCTCTGGTATACACATAAACTGTTTGTTTATGGTTAAGGTTTCTACCAAGAAACGCTTAACGATGTAGGCCTTATCTTTATCGTTGTAATACAACAAAGTTATTGGGCGCTTAGGACGGAATTTACCAATGTGCAACACTTGGTCGGCATTGTAATGATTAGTTAACTCAAAGTTAGTAAGCTCGTAATTGCCGTCTTTGGTAATTACTAAAATTACATCATTGGTATCAAACTCACCCAACATTTTACCGCGGCCATCAATGTTTAATCTACCTAATACATCATCATACCAAATTTTTCGTCCACCAAGCGTACTTGCTCCTTTGGCTTTTAGTTTAATTGATTTGATTAAGTATTTACTTACAATATTACCCAACACGGTACGGCCTTTTATGGCCAAATCGGCAAAATTAAAATCAAACAACAACTTACGTGCGTGGCTCATTGGGCTTAATGCAATCTCAACCAACTCAGCTTCGCTATTTGGGTTTGCGGTAAAGTACAATACTTTGCTATTTGGTGCACCAGTGGTTAAATCGTACTCTTTATCGCGGGTAATACCCATAACATTAAAACGTTTTCCGTATGCAGTTTTGGTTTTTCCATCCATGTAAATCATGTTATACACCCTACGTTCATCGTTTTTACGGAACACATCAACATGTATAATATCCTTACCCATAAAGGCTTTATCCTGCACTTTGCTCACCATCATTTTTCCATCTTTGCGGAACACAATAATGTCGTCAATATCCGAGCAATCGCAAATGTATTCGTCTTTTTTCAAACCATAACCCACAAAACCTTCGGTACGGTTTACATATAATTTTTGGTTGGCAATAGCCACTTGGTTAGCTTGTATGGTATCAAACAGTTTAATTTCTGTTTTACGCTCGCGACCTTTGGCATACTTCTTCAACAAGGTTTCGTAGTACTTAACTTGGTAGGCCTTTAAGTTATCTAAGTCGTACTGAACTTGCTCCAGCTCAGTTTGAATACGTGCCATTAATTCATCCGCTTTAATGCTATCAAAACGGGTAATACGAATCATCGGAATCTTGGTTAATCGCTCGTAATCATCGTGGGTAATTTCGCGTATAAACTGTTTTTTATATTTCTTAAAACGCTCATCTAAATACACAAACAAGTTTTCTTTGTCGGCATACTTTTTAAAATCGATGTACATTTCATCTTTAATAAACAATTTCTCTAACGAAGCAAACAAGAATTGTTCTTGTAATTCGCTTTTTCTAATCTCTAGCTCACGTTTTAACAACTCTCGAGTTAGTTCAACAGAAATGCGCAACAACTGACTTACTTCGGTAAATACTGGCTTATCTTGATAAACCACACATGCATTTGGCGATATGCTTATTTCGCAATCGGTAAAGGCATACAAGGCATCAATGGTAATATCGGGCGATACACCTGGTGCCAATTGTATTTCAATCTCTACATCTTTAGCGGTGTTATCGATTACCTTTTTAATTTTAATTTTTCCGGCATCGTTGGCCTTTAAAATGCTATCAATTAAACCACCAGTGGTGGTTGAGTATGGAATTTCTTTTATTAATAACGTCTTCTTGTCAAACTCTTCAATTTTAGCACGTACACGTACTTTGCTGCCTTTAGCACCACCATTATAATTGGTTACATCAACAGTACCTCCGGTAATAAAATCTGGATACAACTCAAAACTTTTACCTTTTGTACAATCAATGGCAGCCTTTAATAACTCGCAAAAATTATGTGGTAAAATTTTGGTAGCCAAACCAACCGCAATACCTTCTACCCCTTGTGCCAAAAGCAAAGGAAATTTCATGGGTAAAGCAATAGGCTCTTTTTTACGACCATCATATGATAATTGCCAGTTGGTGGTTTGTCCGTTAAAAGCCACATCAAGTGCAAACTTACTTAAGCGTACCTCAATGTAACGTGAAGCCGCTGCCGAATCACCGGTGCGCACATCACCCCAGTTACCTTGCATTTCAAAAAGTAATTCTTTTTGGCCCAAACCCACCAAAGCATCGCCAATAGCTGCATCTCCATGTGGGTGAAACTGCATGGTTTGACCAATTACATTGGCTACTTTATTAAAACGGCCATCTTCAATTTCGTACATGGCATGTAAAATCCTGCGTTGAACAGGCTTTAAACCGTCTTCCATAGCAGGTACAGCACGCTCTAAAATTACATACGATGCATAATCTAAAAACCAATTTTCGTATAATCCGGTTACAGGAATCACATGTCCTGTAGCATGATTTTGTTCTTGATTATCTTGTTCGTTATTTTCTAATATCTCGTCACTCATCTTTTTTGTTTTCTAGTTATTGGTTGACTGGTTGATTGGTTATTAGTTGATGGGTTAATTAGTTATTGGTTGATTGGTTATAAAATCTAACTTCCAACATCTAGCTTCTAGCTTCCAACATCCAACTTCCAACCTCTCTCACCATCCATAGCTTTAGCGAAGTATTGCTTACGCCACTTCCTTCTCTTCTATGATATCTTTCTCTACACGCAGGTTGTCAATAATAAAGTTTTGTCGGTCCATGGTGTTTTTGCCCATGTAGTATTCCAACAAACTTTTTATGGTTACATCCTGCTTTAAAATTACCGGTTGAAGTTTTATTTCATCACCAATAAACAAACCAAACTCCTGAGGTGAAATTTCACCCAAACCTTTAAATCGTGTAATTTCTGGTTTACCGCCTAATTTTTGTATGGCTTTTTGTTTTTCGTCTTCGCTGTAACAATAATGCGTATGTTGTTTGTTACGCACACGGAACAAAGGAGTTTCTAAAATGTATAAGTGGCCATTTTTTACCAAATCAGGGAAAAACTGCAAAAAGAAAGTAAGCATCAACAACCTGATGTGCATACCATCCACATCGGCATCTGTAGCAATTACAATGCGGTTATAACGTAACCCTTCTAAGCCTTCTTCAATGTTTAAGGCATGTTGCAACAAGTTAAACTCCTCATTTTCGTAAACCACTTTTTTGGTTAAGCCATAACAATTTAATGGCTTACCACGCAAACTAAATACGGCTTGGGTTTCTACATCCCGACTTTTGGTAATACTACCACTGGCACTATCACCCTCGGTAATAAACAAGGTGGTATCGTAACGTTTTTCTTGTTTTTCGTCTTCGTAATGAAAACGGCAATCGCGTAGTTTTTTGTTGTGTAACGATGCTTTTTTAGCACGCTCGTTGGCCAGCTTTTTAATACCGGCCATATCCTTACGCTCGCGCTCACTTTGCATAATACGTTTTAACAACGCATCAGCCACCGTTGGATTTTTATGCAAGAAATCGTCTAAAGATTTTTTCAAAAAATCGGTCACAAAATTCTTCATGGTTGGCCCTTCGTGTGCCACGTTAGCCGAACCTAATTTAGTTTTGGTTTGACTCTCGAACACTGGCTCCTGAACCCTTACACTTATTGCCGCTACAATGCTTGCACGTATATCGGCTAAATCAAATTCCTTTTTATAAAACTCACGCACTACCTTAGCAAAAGCCTCGCGAAAAGCCAATAAATGCGTACCACCTTGTGTAGTGTGTTGTCCGTTTACGAAACTATAATACTCTTCACCATATTGATTTTCGTGGGTAATGGCTACTTCAATATCCTCACCCTTTAAATGAATAATTGGGTAACGGGTATTTTCTTCGTTGGTTTTACGTTTTAGTAAATCCAACAAACCATCCTTGCTATAAAACTTCTTATCGTTGTAAATAATGGTTAAGCCGCTATTTAAAAACGCGTAGTTCCAAAGCATGTTTTCTATATACTCTGGTATGTAATGGTAGTTTTTAAAAATGGTATCATCGGGGGTAAAATAAACGGCTGTACCATTGGGTTCAAGGGTTTCAGTTTGTTTATGTTCTTTAACTAACTCGCCCTTGCTAAACTCAGCCACTTTACTTTGCCCTTCGCGAAAAGCTTGTACTTTAAAGTGGTTTGATAAAGCATTAACAGCCTTGGTTCCCACTCCATTTAAACCTACCGATTTTTGAAATGCTTTACTATCGTATTTACCACCGGTGTTTATTTTACTTACCACATCAACCAACTTACCTAAAGGTATACCACGACCGTAATCACGCACAAACACTTTACCATCTTCAGTTACTTTAATGTCTATGGTTTTACCATGACCCATGGTGTGCTCATCGATACAGTTATCAAGTACCTCTTTTAATAAAATGTAAATACCATCATCAGGAGATGAGCCATCTCCTAATTTACCAATGTACATACCCGGACGAAGGCGGATGTGTTCGCGCCAATCGAGCGAGCGTATACTACTCTCGTCATAAACTACTTTTTCTTTTTCTGCCATAACTGTGCGCACTAAATCAAGGTTGTGAAATTACAGCAAACGCGTGCGCAATAATCCACACTTTATTAAAAGTTGTGAGCAATTTATATGTCACTGTAAATCAATACTATTAAAGAGTTAAGGTTTGATTTTTTTAAAAGAACCATGTTGGAGTGTGGTGTTTGCCTTTTTTGGTACAACACCGTTATATTAAATTACTTTTAATAGTTAAGTACTAAAAGAATTACTAACAATAATTACTTGATTTATAATACCATACATACGCATGACAAACTTATGACCAAATAAATGAACTAAGTGGCACAGTATTTACGTAGGTGTATATGTGATTTTGACTGTTAAACCTTTATCAAACTTTTTTTTGAACCTTTTAATTGAAACAGATATGAAAACAAAAACATTAGCCATTAATACAATGGCATTAAGAGCAGGTGCTATAATAGCTTTATTAATGAGTGCCGCTGTGGGTATGTTGTAAAACTTGAGTGGTATTGGGTTATTACAACAAGAGGCTTTACCTGAAAGGGTAAGGCCTCTTTTATTTGTAAAAGATAAGTCGGATAGCGACAATGAGTCTATTAAACAAAATGTAGTAATTGGCACAGTTTTAGTAACATGGGCAAAACCTAATTATAAACCCCATGATAAAAAGAACTTTGTATTTTGGAAACCCCGCTTATTTAAGTTGTAAAAACGACCAGTTGGTTATTGGTATACCCAACGCCAAAGGTTATGATAAACTATTAGGCAATACCGTTCCAATTGAAGATGTTGGTATTGTGGTACTCGACCACCAACAAATAACTGTAACCCAACATTTAATTACCAAATTAACAGACAACAATGTAGCACTAATTAATTGTGACGAAAAACACTTACCCACCGGACTTTTGCTAAACCTTAGCGGACATACCCTGCAACAAGTAAGGTTTAAGGCACAAATTGATGCATCGGTACCATTAAAAAAACAGCTTTGGCAACAAACCATTAAAAGTAAAATTGCCAACCAGGCAGCGGTGCTTAATAAAATTGGGGTTGAAACCCAAAATATGCAACATTGGGCAAACGAAGTAAAAAGTGGAGATGGAGAATACCACGAGGCACGCGCAGCAGCTTATTATTGGAGTAAAATTTTTGAAGACGAAATTCTTGAGTTTAGAAGAGACCGCGAAGGATTGCAGCCTAATGGCTTGCTTAATTATGGTTACGCTATTTTAAGGGCCGTTGTTGCACGAGGTTTGGTTTCATCTGGGTTGTTGCCCACGTTAGGTATTTTTCACAGAAACCAATACAATGCTTATTGTTTGGCTGATGATGTGATGGAACCCTACCGCCCTTATGTTGATGAAGTGATATTAAACATTATTAAATCGGGACAAGATTATGATACATTAAGCACCGAACATAAACGACAGTTATTATCTATACCAACAATAGATGTGATGATTGACGGAAAACGCAGTCCGTTAATGGTAGGCTTGCAGCGCACCACAGCCAGTTTGGTGGAGTGTTTTGAAGGTAAAGGAAGAAGAATTTTATATCCGGAAATGGCTTAACAACTTTACAATGAACACCAGATTAAACGAATATAGAATTATGTGGGTACTTGTATTTTTTGATTTGCCAACCGAAACAGCCACTGAAAGGAAAATTGCTTCTAAATTCAGAAAAGAGATTATGCGTGACGGTTTTAACATGTTTCAGTTTAGTATTTACATGCGCCACTGCCCTAGTCGCGAAAATGCTGAGGTGCATATTAACCGCGTAAAAAAGGAATTACCTGAAAAAGGACACGTGGGCATATTA
>JBFYQC010000214.1:0-33269 GCA_041302975.1 Bacteroidota bacterium | reverse complement strand
ACGCAAATTGGTTCGGGAGCGATACCTGATAGTTTAAAAGAAATATATTACAAAGATTATGATTCTTTTAAAAATACGAGTTGGATAAATATTGTTCTAGCGGGAGAACAAGTTGGTAAGAGATTCGAAAGAGGCGTAACTCAATATCCAACAACTGGCGACAAAGTTCATTTAGTTACAATAAATGATTTAGATATTATTTACGGGGGATATGAAGACTCCAATTCAATAACTGTTGGGAATATAAGTGTTTCTGAAAGTCTTGATGCAAAAATTGATTTAGATAAACTCATATCTAGGCACTGCGCTATCGTTGGTTCTACTGGAAGTGGTAAATCCAATTCAGTTTCGGTCTTACTTGAGTCAATCGCAAAAAGAAATTTTCCAAGTTCAAGAATCTTAGTAATTGACCCACACGGTGAGTACAATGATGCTCTTTCAAAATATTCTCGAGTTATTGAAACCAATCCAAAAGAAGTTGAAAATAAACTATACATACCTTTTTGGGCATTACCTTTCAATGAATTAATGAAAATATTTTCGGGGACTATTTCAGATGCCAATAGAGAATATATAAGAGAAAAAGTTGTAGAAGCTAAAATTGCTAGTGCAAATGAAAACAAATTAGATGTTCCGAAAGAAAGCATTACGGCTGATTCCCCAATTCCTTTTAGTATCAAACAGCTTTGGTTTGAGCTAGATGATTTCGAAAGACAAACATATCTTGAAAGAGCTAAACCTGAAACTATAACTGAAAAAATACAAATTGGTGATGCCGACAAATTGAAATCAAATTTGTATCAACCTGCAAGTGCTGGTGGTGGTAGTCCTTTTTTAAATAATCAAGCAAAAGGTATTTTGGGGTTTTTAGATAGTGTACGAAACCGCCTTAATGATTCGAGTTACAATTTTCTGTTCAATCCAGGAGATTTTACACCAAATCTAAAAGGGAAAATAAAATCAGATATTGATAGTTTGTTTATGGATTGGCTAGGAAATCCATTACCCATTACCATTTTAGATTTATCAGGAATTCCGAGTGAGATAATGTCTTCAATTTCAGGAACACTTTTAAAAATAATCTATGATGGTTTATTTTGGGGAGTTAACACTAAAGTTGGTGGGAAAAGCCAACCCCTGTTAATTGTTCTTGAAGAAGCACATAGTTACTTAAAGGCAGGAGAACACTCAATATCTTCAAGAACTGTTCAAATGATTGCAAAAGAAGGTAGAAAATACGGTGTTGGTTTGTTACTCGTTACACAAAGACCTTCTGAATTGGATGAGACTGTGCTCAGTCAATGCGGAACAATGATTGCTTTAAGAATGAATAATTCAAAAGATAGAAGTCATATAAGGTCTGCGGTACAAGACGAATTACAAAGTATGGTTGACTTGCTTCCAAGTTTAAGAACAGGGGAAGCATTAATTTC
This sequence comes from Bacteroidota bacterium, assembly GCA_041302975.1. Classification (GTDB taxonomy): domain Bacteria; phylum Bacteroidota; class Bacteroidia; order UKL13-3; family UKL13-3; genus UBA6183. The sequence continues at coordinate 31,836 of JBFYQC010000214.1, read as the reverse complement.
AGGGGAAGCAGTAAAAATACCATCAAGAGTGAAATTCTTTAAAATATCTAATGCTCCGAAAAGTTCTGACCCAAAGGCATCAGAAAAGTGGCTTCAAACAATTGAAAACACAGGATCTGAATATAAAAATCTTTTAAAGTCTTGGCGTAATAAAAATTATAAATTATGAATTTACCAGAAATGATTCCAGTTAGTTCGTCTAATATTGAAAGTATTGGTTATGATGAAAAAAACCAGCAAGTTTTTATAAGATTCCTAAATGGAAGTCTTTATGTTTACAAAGGTGTTCCACAATATGAACATCAAAATTTGATGGATGCTCCGTCTCACGGTTCTTATCTTCATAGAAACTATAAAAATGTTTATCCTTATGAAAGAATCGGGTAAAGACTTAATAAAAATAAACCAACAACTCAAGAGAATAGAAATCAAAGAATTTGAAATCGAAAATCAAATCGTTTTCAATTATTTTGACAATCTTCCCGTTCACTCAAACGTGCCGTCCGTGTGTCGTAAACACACAATTAACATCACTCCGCATTAGTATGTGTATAGTAAACACTAAACTACAATCTGTTTATTGGTGTAGTAACTTGTTTATTCGGCTAATTTGAATAGTTTTATACTTTAAAGTATGAATGTTTTATTACATACATACATTAGCTGCAAGCATAAGAAACGGTTAGAAAAAACATAAGAAAATACGTAACGTATAAAACCTAGCAAATGATAAATTTTGATTGGACAACATTTACAAAAAAAATAGCAATTAAGGCCACACTTACCGACATTTATAATGCCTGGACACAATCTTCGGCAATAGAAAAATGGTTTTTAAGCAAATCAGTTTTTATAGATGCAGATAACAACCCCATTGAGCCTATAAAATCAATTGAGCAAGGTTATACCTATGAGTGGAATTGGTATTTATTTGATGAAACAGAACGAGGTAAAATTACAGAAGCCAATGGAACAGATTTTATTCAATTTACATTTGCAGGCACTTGTTTGGTTGATATAAAACTAAAAACCATTAATGAATATGTGATTGTTGAACTTACACAAAAAAATATTCCAACAGACAATCAATCAAAACAAGGAATAAGGCTTGGATGCGAGGCTGGCTGGTCGTTTTTTTTAGTAAACTTAAAATCTGTATACGAAGGTGGCCTTGATTTAAGAAACAAAGACAGCAGTTTAAAAGGAATGATAAATAACTAATAAAAAGCCCCCCTAAAATTTAACTAAAATAATCTATGAAAAATTTAAAAGCATTAATAATACTAATTGTTGCATGCCATTTCTTTGCTCAAAAAGGAATATGCCAGTCTAATAAAATTGAGATACGGTTTATAGGTAATTGCGGCTTGCATATAACAGATGGTGTTACACATATTTACACCGATTTTCCTTATAAATCTGGCGCACACGATTACTCCACTTATAAAAAATCTGAATTAGATAGTATTAAACAAAATGCCTATTTTATATTTACGCATAAACATAACGACCATTATTACAATGGCAAAATGAAGCATATTTTAAAGAAGAAAAATGGGAAAAAATATGGCAAATGGAATATTAGCGAATTAGAAAACTTGAGTAAAATAATTCCTGATTTCGAAATAAAAGCCTACAAAACCAAACATCTATTTTCTTTTACACACTACTCGTACTTAATTACATGGCATGGTAAGAAAATTTATTTATCTGGCGATACTGAGCACGCAGAAACAATTTTAACAATGAAAAATTTAGACTGGGCTTTTATACCTGCATGGCTCGTAATGCGAATACAAGCATCTAATCAAAAATTTGACACCAAGATGATTGGAATTTATCATATTGGCCCAAAAGATAATGTGAATGTTACAGGCGAAAGGGTATTGATGTTAAATGAACAAGGAAAGATAATTACTATACCTTATTAAGGCGTATTACCATACTTGAGCTGCGTACTCGGGTTGCTGCAATGGTATTAAAGCAACATTTTTAACATTAAACTTTAACACATATATTGTGTAATCTAAAACCCAATTTATGAAAACCCTAATTACATTTTTAATTGCAGCAGTTACTTTGTTTTCTTGCAGCACACCAACACCAGAAAAAACCACCTTATCAGCAAACGAAAAATTGGTAACGCAATATTATACGCATTTTAATGCACACCAATGGGCAGCCATGGCAAACATGTATGCAGAAATTTCAGATTTTAAAGATCCTTCGCTAGGGCTAGGTGAAGTAAAACAAAGCCACCAACAAATAATTGAAAAATATAGCCAACTGCAACAAATGTTTCCAAACTTAAAAGATGAAGTATTACAAATGTATCCTTCGGGTGATAAACACATGGTTGTAGAATTTTTATCAACCGGAACAGCACATGATGGTTCAACTTTTGTATTGCCCATTTGCACCATTTTTACCATAGAAAACGGTAAAATAACCAAAGACTTTACCTACTACGATAACTTTAAAGAGTAAGCGTGTAAACAAAAAAACCGAACTGGTTTTACCAGCTCGGTTTAGTTTAAAATCACTTTAGTTATTCTTTAATCAACGTTTTTAATACCAAATCTTTGTCAAGTTTTTTGGTACAAAAGAACCAATCTTTACATTCAATATTTTCTTTGTCATCCATTCTTTCTTTAGCAACCCCACAAGAGCCCGCTGTAGGAATAATTACATCATCACCTATTTGCCAATCTGCCGGACAAGCCACATTAAAAGCATCCGTTGTTTGCATGGCAATTAATGCACGGTATAGTTCGTCAAAGTTTCTACCAATTGATAACGGATAATAGATAATAGCCCTTATAATACCTTTGGGATCTACAAAAAACACTGCTCTTACCGCTTTTGTACTGCTTTCACCTGGCATTATCATCCCATATTTAGCAGATACTTCCATGGTAATATCTTCTATTAAAGGGAAAGTAACTTCTACATCCTTCATGCCTTTGTACTCAATTTTTTCTTTAATAGTTCTTAGCCAAGCAATGTGACTATACAAACCATCAACAGATAAACCTACCAATTCGCAATTGGCTTTTTTAAATTTATCTTGCATAGAAGCAAACGTCATAAACTCAGAAGTACATACTGGGGTAAAATCTGCAGGATGGCTAAATAAAATTGCCCATTTTCCAGAATAATCACTCGGAAAATTAATATCTCCTTGTGTTGTAACGGCTTTAAATTCTGGGGCTTTGTCGCCAATTCTTGGCATACTTACTTGTTTTAATTCTTGATTATCCATGTTTTTAAATATTAATTGTTAAATAATGATGCAAAGTTAAACCGCCAAAAAGTATATACATAAGCAATAGTTGTAATATAACGTATTGACATTATCAATACATGAGCATAATACCCTATTAAAGCTTTAAATACTGGGGTAAATATTGGTGTGTGTGCAAGCAAACATGCCGTCCGTGTGTCGTAAACACCCTGCACACAACCCGCTTATTAAGGCCGAAGCGCGTGTGTTTTAAACCACAATTTGAAAAGTAAACTTTTAACAATATACCTTACATTTGTTTAGGATAAACATTAAATAATACGTTAGGCATAAAATTTACCGCGCGCAAACAAACTTTAAGTGCACAACATTTTAGATCCTAGCCAATAATTAACAACATAATACATGAAAAAAGACAAGATTATATTTTGGACAGCAACAACAATTATTGCCTTATTTGAAGGCGTAATGCCAGCTTTAACCTCGCAAACTGAATTAGCAAAAGAAGGAATTAGGCATTTGGGCTATCCTGAATATTTTGGAAATGCATTGGTGGTTTTTAAAGTGTTGGGCGTATTGGTATTAGTAATTCCTCAAATTCCGAAACGAATAAAAGAATGGGCTTATGCTGGTTTTGCATTCGATTTTATTTTTGCAAGTATTAGTCATGGTGCAATTGATGGTATTAACGCACAAACATTTTTCCCCTTGATTGTATTCAGTATTTTAATAGTTTCTTACATATACCACCACAAGTTAAACGCTGAATAGAATTAATGTAGATTTATTAAGTGTAGTAAGTAACACATGAACAAAACAACTCCTGAAATTGAATTAGTTTTAGCGAAAAACGACCCTGTTCTTAAGGATATTATTCATCAAATTCCTAAACCTAAAATAGTTTCGAGTAATCATGTTTTTCATGATTTAATGAGCTGTGTTATTGAACAACAAATTCATTACCGCAGCACCAAAAAAATATTTCAAAAAATGCTTGATAAGGCAAATATTGAAATACTTGAACCAGGAAATTTTGAACAATTTGAAACGAATGCACTCGCAAATGCCAAATTATCTATAGGCAAATTAGGAACAATAACGCGGGTTTGGACACATTTTTCTGAAAGTTCGCAAAACTGGAACTTACTTAGTGATGATGAAATTATTGCTGAACTTTCTTTAATTAAAGGAATTGGAAAGTGGACAATAGATATGATTTTGCTTTATACGTTACAACGTCCTAATATTTTTCCGAGTGATGATTTTCACTTAAAACAAATAATGGTTGCGCTTTACCAATTAGATGAAAAAGTGAAATTAAAAGCGCAAATGACAAGCGTATCAGAAAAATGGGGAAATAATAAATCGTTGGCCGTATTGTACCTATTAGACTGGAAAAAATTCAAACACAAGCTAAAGTAAATTAGCGGTTATAACCACCAAACGCTAACAGCACTCCCCTACTTCAAATACTTTTCTGGTGTAATATCAATCTTTACCATAAACATACCATCTTTATCAAAGTAACGGTAGGTAATGGTGGTATTATTGGCCCTAAAAATATCGAACTCACTGCTTTCTTTTACTGTTTTTAATAGCATGGCTTCTAATGATGGTACAACATTGTTCATGCTTATATTATCCATGTCTAAGTTTACTAAAGTGTAATTGTACACCAACTGATTGGGTGGCATGGCTAATACTTCATCTAAACGCGTATGTTCGTCAATCATTTTAGGACAATCTTCGTTTATGTTTTTGGCGGTTTGTAGCATAAATTCGTTAAACGGAAGTTGCTTTACTTTCCAAAATTTTACCCCAACATAAATTACTGCACTTAAGGTAAGTGTAACTACAAAAATCCAGAAGTATTTGTTTCTAAATGTAACCAAACCTTAACCCTTTTAAAAGTTTAACAATTCGTTAAGTTCTGTTTTAAAACGTTCTTTGGGCAAAAAGTTTTGTTCTAAATCTACATTAAACGGAACGGCTGTATCCAAACTGCCACTGCGTTTTACAGGTGCATCCAAATACTTAAATGCGTGCTCGGCAATGTAGGCTGCAATCTCGGCACCAATGCCACCCATTAATGTGTCTTCGTGTAAAATAAACGCTTTACCTGTTTTACGCACGCTGTTCATTACCGCATCTTTATCCCAAGGTAATAATGTACGTAAATCAATGATATCAGCATTTATACCAGCTTCTGCACAATATTTAGTGGCCCAATGCACACCTGCACCATAAGTAATTATACTTACTTCGGTTCCTTCTTTAACAATGCGTGCTTTACCTATTTCAATTTCGTAATAATCATCATACACTTCTTCCTCTAACTCTACAGAACGGTACAGTGCTTTATGTTCAAAAAACATCACAGGATTTGGATCTGTTAAACTTGCCGCTAATAATCCTTTGGCATCGCCCGGTGTGCTCGGATAAACTACTTTTAAACCCGGAACATGAAAAAACCAAGCCTCATTACTTTGCGAGTGAAATGGCCCTGCGCCTACGCCTGCACCCGTTGGCATACGTACAACCACATCCGCATTTTGTCCCCAGCGATAGTAACTTTTAGCCAAATTATTTACAATTTGATTAAAGCCCACACTCACAAAATCACCAAACTGCATTTCCATCATGGCTTTCATGCCTTTAACAGAAAGTCCGTATGCGGCCCCTAAAATTGCACTTTCGCACAATGGTGTATTGCGAACCCTTCCTTTACCAAATTCTTCTACAAAACCTTGTGTTATTTTAAACACACCACCGTATTCGGCAATGTCTTGTCCCATTAACACCAAATTTTCGTGTTGGCGCATGCTCAATTTTAAACCATCACTAATGGCATCAACCAAACGTTTGCGCGATTTATTTTCGGTGGCAGGTTTAACTGTTACATGCTGTAAATGCCCGAAATGCTGGCTGCTTTGCGTGGGCATTGGAGCATATACATCAGCCATTTCAATAGCTGTATCTGGTGTAATTTCAGGTTCGGCCTGAACGGTTTCCACCCCTTCATCAATTTCTTTTTTAAATGTTACACGGTATTCGGCAATCATCTCATCTGTTAAAATACCTTCTGCTTTTAACCAGTTTTCGTAATTAGCTATCGGATCTTTTTTACCCCACTCATCAAACAACTCTTGAGGAACATATTTTGTACCAGAAGCTTCTTCGTGACCGCGCATACGGAATGTCATACACTCTAATATGATAGGACGTGGATTGCTGCGCATACTACTGGCCAAGTTATTTACCATATCATACACTTCCAAAATATTGTTGCCATCTACTTTATATCCTTGTATGCCGTAACCAATGGCTTTATCAATAAAGTTTTTGCACCTAAACTGTTCGTTACTTGGCGTTGATAAACCATAACCGTTGTTTTCAATCAAGAAAATAACGGGTAAATCCCATACGGCAGCTGTGTTAATGGCTTCATGAAAATCGCCTTCGCTTGCACCACCATCGCCACTAAAAACCACACTAATTTTTTGTTCGCCTTTTAATTTGTGGGCCAATGCAATACCATCGGCTACACCAAGCATGGCACCTAAATGCGAAATCATACCAACTATGTGGTGTTCATTTGTACCAAAGTGAAATGAACGTTCGCGGCCTTTTGAATAGCCGTTTAACTTACCTTGCCATTGCGAAAACAATTTGGCAAAAGGCATATCGCGGTTGGTCCATACACCTAAATTACGGTGTAAAGGAAGAATATATTCGTCTGTATGTAATGCTTGGGTTACACCCACACTAATGGCCTCTTGCCCTATACCACTAAACCACTTACTAACTTGCCCTTGGCGTAATAAAATCAGCATTTTCTCCTCAATCATTCGAGGTTTAAGCATGCCTTTGTATAAGTTTAATAAGGTATCGTTACTGTGGTGTTTTTTATTGAATTGCATGATAAGATTTCGCTTATAAAGTGCCGCAAATTAAAGAATTTGTTAGTGTTTAATGATTATTTTTTGAAGGAATAAAACTGAAGCAACATTTGGTTGATTACTACACGCAGAAAGTACTGAAAAACAAAACATCCTTAACAAAATTTGCTAAGGATGCCTGATACATATGATATCATCAAATAAATAAAATACTAAAACGGAGGTGGGGTAAACTCGTCATCATCTTGGCTCATATCGTTAAGTTTACTGCTACGAGTGATGGTGCCCATGCTGCCAAAGCCACCCATTTCGTCATTGCTAAAACTTGGGGTATCCATGCCACCAAAATCGTGTTCTTCCAAATCTTTAAACTTTGTAAACTCATGTACGAACCTCAATTTCACTGAATCTAATGAACCATTACGATGTTTAGCGATATGCAACTCGGCCACACCATGTGTGCTGCTTCCGTCTTCAAACTCTGTAATACCATAGTATTCCGGACGGTAAATAAACATTACCATATCTGCATCCTGCTCAATAGATCCCGATTCACGCAAATCTGATAACATTGGAATAGCCGCTGCACCACGTTTTTCGGAAGCACGACTTAACTGTGCCAATGCAATAACAGGTACTTCCAATTCTTTTGCCAAAGCTTTTAATGAGCGTGAGATGTAACTTACTTCTTGCTCACGATTACCATTTTTATTGTTTGCATCATCGCCACGCATTAACTGCAAATAATCGATGATGATCATTTCTATATTGTTTTGTTCTTTAAGCCTGCGGCATTTACTGCGCAATTCAAACACACTTAAAGCCGGAGTATCATCAATAAAAATTGGCGCTTCACTTAATCGAGCAACTTTGGTATTAAGCTGTTCCCACTCGTGTGGAGCCAATGTTCCTTTCTTTAATTTTTCACCCGATATTTCAGATTCGCCACTAATCATACGCGTAACCAATTGTTTGTTACTCATCTCTAGTGAGAAAATAGCAATACCACGCGCATTTTCTGATAACAATGAGGCATTACGTGCAATGGACAATACCATGGCCGTTTTACCCATACCCGGACGAGCAGCTAAAATAACCAAATCCGATTTTTGGAAACCTGAAGTAATTCTGTCTAATTTGGTAAAACCCGAAGGAATACCGGTTAAACCACCTTGTTTGTCTTTTAACCCTTCAATGTCTCTAATGGCTTCGCGCACAATGGCGTTCATTTGTTTGTAATCACGTTTAATGTTTCCTTGCGATACTTCAAACAATTTACGTTCGGCACTATCCAATAACTCAAAAGCATCGGCACTATCCTCAAACGACTCGCGTTGTATTTCTGTTGAAATACGAATAAGCTCACGTTGAATAAATTTTTGTGCAATGATACGTGCATGGTACTCAATGTTAGCAGCCGATGCCACACGATTGGTAAGTGAAGTGATAAAATATGCACCACCTACAATATCTAATTGACCTTGCTTACGTAACTCAGATGTAACTGTTAAAATGTCTATGGGTTGCGCATTACTAAACAAGGTTTTTATTACTTGAAAAATAATTTGATGCGCATCTTTATAAAAACTCTCGGGCTTTAAAATATCAGATACCACAGTAATGGCATTTTTTTCCAACATCAATGCACCTAATACAGCCTCTTCAAGGTCTACAGCTTGAGGCTGTAATTTTCCATTCTCGATAATTTGGGCTATATCTGTTTTTTTGGTGATTGGTCTTTTTCTTAACTCTGCCATGTTGTTTTATTAATACAATGTTTACCCTTTAGGTAAGTTACCAAATGTACTTTAAGTTGTGATATTTTGAGCAGCCTAAATGTTATACACAGTCTTGTAAATTATTGTGTACATAGTGTGAATAGCACTAAACAAAACTAGTTAATAGCTTGATTTTAAAACACTTTTTGTACACATAGACTCTATTTACAATACAGCATAAAATTAGTTAAATACCTCATAATGTGCAAATGGGTTTATCAGTGCTTTTACAGCACTTTATAATTTCTTAACAAACAACTTTTAAAAATACGGGTTGACAAAAAACGTTTAAGCGTATTGCGATTAAATAAACATTATCCCCGAAATATCCGCCCGTATGATTTACAATTAATTAACCTCATATGAATATTTGTGAATGAGGCACTTATTGTAAAGAACAACTACCAATTTAATACTTAGCATATTTTTAACGTACAAAAGGCTAAAAAACTGCATATTTGTAAGTCTGTACAAAACATTCATGCGTATTAAGTTATTATTAATCTTATTATTAGGAGCCGCTTCGGCAGAAGCACAAGTTCAGTTTACACAAAAATCAACTGATGTTGGTCGTATAAAACTTACCTTGAGTAATGCAGGTACTGTTGGACGCCCGGGTGTAAGAAGCAATACACAGGGGGCGCCAAGTATGGCTTACCCACAAAAAGGTAATGAGCATTTATTTGAATCAGGTATTTGGTTAGGAGCTTTAGTTGATGGACAACCATTGGTATCAACCAGTGCTGCTGATGCATCTAGCGGTTATAGCACAGGTGGTGCAGGTTTTGAGTTTACGCCATTAACCACCATTCAAGAAAGGTCTTCCTTAACCTCCAGCTCTGTTTATTCTTCATCAGCTATATCACATCAGGATTTTGTGATGCAGTTTAGTGATACAGCCACTATTGTGCCGGGCACATCAACCCCAATTGGCGGACATACACAACCGTTGCGTGCACATGTTAAACTAGAAACTTACGCTTGGAATTATTCGTTTGCAGATTTTTTTGTGATTTGTAATTACCAAATTACCAATACCAGCAATAAGCGTTGGGATAGCGTTTATGTAGGCCAGTGGAGTGATTTAGTGGTGCGTAATGTGAATGTAACCCGCCAATCGGGCACTAACTTTTTTAATAAAGGACGCAATGGTGTTGATTCCAAAAATAAAACGATATATGCTTGGTTAAGCGATTTGGGAGCAGACGATTTAGATTATATTAATTCTTATGGTGCTATCCAATTTTTGGGTATTGAATACCGAGGTATGTTTTTTAATCCTGACAAACCGGATACTTTTTTACAGCGCGGTTGGCCTCAACCTCAGGTAAATTATAATTTTTGGAATTTTAACTCGGTTAACGCACCTTGGATTGCACCAGCAAACGAGCAAGAACGATATAACCGCATGAAAATAAGCGTTGATTCGTTACAACTTTATCAATCCGCCATTGGTCCGTTTAGTGGTACACCAAACAATTGGATTCAGTTACTTACTGCAGGCCCACTAATTAGTTTAGAGCCCGGAGAAAGTTTTAACTATGTAATGGCATTTGTATGTGCGGCAAAAAAAGATGATGGCTCGCCACCTGTTAATAATGGCACGGTATCAACTCCCGAAACAAGGGCTGAACTTACTGCATTTTTAGCACGTACACGTGCAACCTATGTTGGCGAAGATGTAAATGAAGATGGAAAATATCGCCCTGAAAATGATGCGGATGGTGATGGTAAAATTGATAGATACGTGCTACCTGAGCCACCAAAAACACCTAAAACAAAAATTATAAGTAGAAATAATAAAGTAGAAATTTATTGGGACAATACATCAGTAGAATCTATTGATCCGATATCACGTAAAAAAGATTTTGAAGGATACCGATTGTATAAAACCAATCCAGGTGATGATTTAGCGGGTAACTTGATAGACCAACGCAATTTAATTGCACAGTGGGATTCGGCCGGAAATAACAACGGATATAACAATGGATTTGATATGGTAGCCTTATCTGCTCCGGTTTATTTTGAAGGAGACAGCACACCATACACCAACAAGTACGAAATAAATAACCTGCAAAATGGCTGGCAATATTTGTTTATCCTCACCGCATTCGACAAAGGTGATGAAGCAATAAACTTAGCCTCATTAGAATCATCGTTTACCGAAAATGCATTTAGTGTTTACACAGGAAGCAATGTGCAAGCCATCACAGAAAATTCTGAAAACCGTGTAGGGGTTTATCCCAATCCATACCAAACATCAGCAGCATGGGATGGAGCAAACTCCCGTAGTAAAAAAATATACTTTACCAATTTGCCGTCAAAATGCACCATTAGTGTTTACACCAGCAGTGGCGATTTGGTGGCAAACTTAAGACACGATGCCAGCACTTACCAAGGCGAGGATATACAATGGTTTGAGCGTTACGGACAAACGGGTAAAAAAGTGTTTAGTGGTGGTGAGCATGCATGGGATATATTATCAAACAGTAAAGGAACCATAAGCACAGGTGTATATTTGTTTACAGTAAAAGATGAAACAACCGGCAAATTAGATATTGGAAAATTTGCCATTATAAAATAAAAACAACAATTATAACATAATACAATTATGAAAAAACAATTACTCGCGATTACGCTGTTGGCAGCAACAGTTTCGCTAAAAGCGCAAAACCCGTATCCTGTTATTCCTATGGATTCGGTGCAGTATGTTAGTCAAAGTAAATTAACTGCAACACCAGTTGTGGATTTACCAGACTATATCAACCCTACTTTTCAAAACCCATCATACAGAGATACCGTTCGTTTTGATGGTGTTGTAGTTTCAAGTCCAAGAACATACGGCTTGTCAAACAACCGTAAAGCTACTTATATTCAAAAAGAAGGCGGGGGACCATGGAGTGGCGTTTTAGTGATGTGTGATCCATCAACCACACCAGCAGCAGGCCGTCCTACTTTACCTAACTTTATTACAGAGACTAAGTTTTACGAAAACATGGTACCAGGTTATAAAGTGCGTGTAACAGGCCGATTTGCTGCCTTCCAAGGCGAGACACAAATGAATGTTTTAAGAAACAATGCCAATTGGAGCAATGCAGTTGAGCAAGTTGATTTAAATACTTACCAACCTGTTTACACTGTAATTACAGCTGACTCATTAATGACCGGTAATCCAACTGCTGGTACTTGGTTACAAAAGAAAGCTGACGGAGAAAAATGGGAAGGTGTGTTGGTAGAAATTAGAGACGTAAGAGTTGTTGGTGTAACTCCTTTTGGTGGAACACGCTGGAATTGGGCTATACAAGACAACGCAGGTAACCAACTTGATGTGCGTGATTTCTCGGCATATTTCCGTAACGATGATAACGAAGATACCATTCCTAAAATTCCTAATAACTTTACCCCACCTGCATTTGGTACGGGTTTAAGTTATATTAGAGGTGTGATTACTGAGTATGTTATTGGCGGAGTTAGCCGTTATGGCATTTCTCCTCTTTCGCCAAGTGATATTGGTCCTTGTAACGTTTGTCCTCCAAGTATTGGTATCCGTACACGCGTTCCTGCTATCGTAAGCCAAACAGATTCAGTAACTATTTCAGCAAACATTTTAGCTGATACTGCAATCTCTACAGCTAAATTATATTATGCACACAGAGACTCGTCAGCATTTAATAATGTTGATATGGTTAAAGAAGCTACCTCCGATAAATGGAGTGGTAAAGTTCCTCCTTTTGCTGCAAATACTTTAGTGAAATACTACATTAAAGTTATTGATGGAAGAGGATTAACTACTATTGTTCCTGATTCATTCGGTAATGGTTCTTTCTACTATGTTACAGCTGATGGTGTTAAAAACATCAGAGATTTACAATTTGCTCCAAACCCAGCCAATGGTGCTACCGTTTGGAATGGTGATTCATTAAGCGGAATTAGCGTGCATGGTGTTGTTACTGCTACCAACATGAATAACCAAACCATTATTCAAGATGGACAAGGTCCTAATTCGGCAATTTTTATACAAAATAGTACAGGTAACAATGGTTGGAAAATAGGTGACTCAGTTGAAATTACAGCTGCACGTGTTACTGAAAACTTCAACGTTACTACTTTATATAATGTTACTGGTTCTGTTGTAAAAAGCGATGTAATGCTTCCTGCTTTTGAAATGAATTTACCAATTGATTCGTTCCGTTTAAACAATGTTCGTTTTGCCCGTCCTTGGGAAGGTGTATTGGTAAGATGGGATTCTTCATACGTAGTTAACTTAAATGCAGATTCGAATGCAAACGGTGACAACTTTGGTGAGTTTGTAATCAATATTGATTCAACCAAAACCAACGGTTTACGTGTTGATGATTTAAACACTTCAATTTTAAACATCAACAGAACTTTAGTTAAAGGCCAGTTATTGGCATATGCTCAAGGTCCTATGATTTTCAGTTTCTCGAACTTTAAGTTAATTCCACGTGGTTTATACGATTTAGGATTATGTGATATGGATACAGTGAAACCAAATATTATAGCATCTGCTACTGATACGGTATTTGTTGGTTCAGGAGCATATATGCATGCTAATGTTACTGCTTCAGACAACAAAGACGGCAACTTAACACCATACATTGTTACAACAGGTACAGTTAATACTTCAGCATTAGGTGCTTATGTGGTAACTTATACAGTAAGTGATTTCTGTGGTAACAGTATTAGTGCAAACCGTACGGTAATTGTTAAGGATACGCCTAATACAGGTTTAGAACGTAATGATGTAGTTGCTGCTAACATCAGTGTTTATCCAAACCCTGCTAAAGATGTAATTACTATCAGTGCAACTGATATTAAAACATTGCCTTTGAATGTAGCGATTTATGATATGATTGGCAGAGAAATGTTAACACTTACTTACAACGATAAAAACGTGAACGAAACCATCAATATTAACAACTTAAACAATGGTGTTTATTTCTTAGTGATGAAAAATGCACAAGGCACACACAGTGTTAAGTTTGTGGTTACTGGTAAATAATACAATACCTAATTACCCTAAGCCGCCCAACCGACAAATCGGTTGGGCGGCTTTTTTTATGCACTTAAATCAACTCAATATCTTGTTAATCAGAAAGCAAAAAACATGTATTCATTTTGTTAAAATATCGTGTATAAACCCAACTTGTGCTTGCCTATAATTGTGGGCTATGCATAACTTAAACGTTACTATACCTATACTGGCCTCAAACCTAAATATTGGCATCAACCAAGTTAGGGCCACCATTAATTTATTAGATGAAGGAAGTACCATTCCTTTTATTTCAAGGTACAGAAAAGAAGCTACAGGCAACCTGGATGAAGTAGATATTGAACGTATAAAAATTGGTATTGAAAAACTACGTGATATTGAAACACGTAAGTTTTCTATTTTGCATACCATTGACGAACAAGGTAAACTTACGGATGATTTGCGTAAACGTATTGAAGATTGTTGGGATGCAAATATTTTAGAAGATATTTATTTACCATACAAGCCTAAACGTAAAACCCGTGCCACTGCTGCTCGCGAACGTGGCCTTGAACCATTGGCTTTATGGCTTTTAAACGAACCTAATGGTGATGTGTTTGCTGAAGCAGCTAAGTATTTAACTGATGATGTGAAAGACGAAGATGCGGCTTTAGAAGGTGCTCGTGATATTATTGCCGAGATGATTAATGAAAATGAAATAGCCCGCTCGGTTATTCGAAATGAGTATGAAAAAAGTGCTTACATCATCTCTACAGTATACAAAAGCAAAAAAGAAGAAGCCATTAAGTTTAGTGATTATTTTGATTTTGCTGAAGCGTTAAAAAAATGCCCATCTCACCGTGTGCTTGCCGTTTTTAGAGGTGAAGACGAGGGTTTCTTAAAAGTTAAAATTGAACCCGAAGTTGATTTGGCTTTAGAAAAACTGGATAAGTTATACATTAAACGTAACAACCAAGCCAGCGGGCATTTAGCCGAAGCCATTGAAGATTGTTACGAACGTTTACTTGGCCCAAGTATGGAAAATGAGTTTCGCAATATTGCCAAACAACGTGCCGATGATGAAGCCATTAGGGTATTTACTGAAAACTTACGTCAGTTGTTATTATCCGCTCCGTTGGGTAGTAAACGTATTATGGGTATAGATCCTGGTTACCGCAGCGGATGCAAAGTGGTTTGTTTAAACGAAGAAGGTAAGTTATTGGCTGATGATGTGATTTATCCGCATCAACCCAAAAACGATTTAAGTGGCGCTTTTAATACCATACACGCTATGGTAAAAAAATATAACATTCAAGCCATATCTGTTGGTAATGGCACTGCAGGCAGAGAGACTGAAGATTTGGTGCGCAGTATTACCTTTTCACATCAGGTAGAAATTTATGTGGTGAGCGAAAGTGGAGCGTCTGTATACTCGGCATCAGAAATTGCCCGTGAAGAATTTCCGGATAAAGATGTTACCGTTAGAGGTGCTGTATCTATTGGAAGAAGACTTAGTGATCCACTAGCGGAGTTGGTTAAAATAGATCCTAAATCAATTGGTGTGGGACAATACCAGCATGATGTAGACCAAAATAAATTAAAAAAGAGTTTAGATACTGTAGTTGAAAGTTGCGTGAATGTGGTAGGTGTTAACTTAAATACAGCCAGTAAAAGTTTATTAACTTATGTATCTGGTTTAGGGCCTCAATTGGCGCAAAACATTATTAATTACCGAAACGAAAACGGTGCATTTAAATCGCGCAAAGAGCTAAAAAAGGTAGCTCGTTTAGGTGATAAAGCTTTTGAACAATGTGCAGGATTTTTACGCATACCTGAAGCTAAAAACATTTTAGATAACAGTGCCGTGCATCCGGAAAGTTATGGCATTGTAGAAGCCATGGCCAAAGATTTAAACTGTAAAGTAGATGATTTGATTAAGGATGTAGAGTTGCGTAAAAAAATATCACCACAAAAGTATGTAACCGAAACAGCAGGATTACTTACTATTAATGATATTTTGAAAGAGTTAGCCAAACCCGGACGCGACCCACGTGAACAACTTAAACAGTTTGAGTTTGCCGATGTGAAAAAACCAGAAGACTTATCACCTGGTATGATTTTACCGGGAATTGTAACCAACATTACCAACTTTGGTTGTTTTGTTGATGTTGGGGTAAAACAAGATGGACTTGTCCACGTATCTCAATTGGCTGATAAGTTTGTAAGTGACCCGAATGAAGTGGTGAAACTGCAACAACAAGTAAAAGTAAAAGTGGTTGAAGTTGATATGGCCCGTAAGCGTATTAGCTTAACCATGAAATTAGGTTCATAAAAATCAAAAGGCTGTCTCTATTATGATAGAAACAGCCTTTTTGTTTATGTGATACAACACCAATTACCTAATAATGGTAACATTTCCATTTTCGTTACCAACCTCATCACGCCAACCAGTGTATGTTAAAACATAAACATACATATCACTAGGGGCAGGACTACCATCCTGAGCTAAGCCATCCCATTGTTTGTTTTTATCCAATGTCTCAAAAACCAACTTGCCCCATCTGTCATATACCTTCAATATGTAATCTTTAACAAACACGTCTTTTATTAACCAAGAATCGTTAACGCCATCATTGTTTGGTGTAAACGCATTGGGAACAAACACATAAGGTTTTTGCTCTAAAGGTACTTTATTGGATGTACTGCGCACGATTGTTCCCGGCCAACCTACAGGCTGATGCAATACATCTATTTCATAGGTATAACGTCCATCATCGGTGTTAAAATCAATATCTTTTATTGTGAAAGTGGTATCGTTGTATAATCCAACCGGGTTTCTTACAACAGCATTTGGTGCATATTTATGAAGGTCGTATTGCACCGGGTAATCATCCCCGAACGAAAAGTTTTGCCAGCGCAATGTATTTTCAAAATACTTGGATGAACCGCGTAATACTGTTGTACAAAATATTTTTCCGGCCGGACCATAATTACCGCAGGTATCTAACATTATAATGTAATAGCAATGCGAGGTATCATTCACCTGTACTTTTTTATCCAAATAAAGGGTATCCGTTTGTTTTAAAAAATCAAGTTCCATTACAAACTCTTCTGGCTTTTGGTTACGATAGCCTTTCCATAAAAAGTAACGGGCAAAATCTAATTCTTTGGTTTGATTCCATGTTAAATGTACCTGATCATCTTTAACAGTTACATTATATAAGTATTGTTTTTCAGGCAACATTTTCAACTGATCAAACGTACCTAACGTGTCTGATGAGAGACCTTCAAAACCACATTCATTTTCTACTTTAATTAAATAACGATAATTGATAGTGGTATAATTTGGCGTTGAAAAATCGTTGTACGCATTAGCATTTCTATCAAATATCGAATCAATC
Organism: Bacteroidota bacterium; assembly: GCA_041302975.1. Taxonomy (GTDB): domain Bacteria; phylum Bacteroidota; class Bacteroidia; order UKL13-3; family UKL13-3; genus UBA6183. The sequence continues at coordinate 14,521 of JBFYQC010000214.1, read as the reverse complement.
AGTTTAAAATTATTGTTACCATCAGCCCTATAAATATTGTAACACTTAAAATAGGGTTTATACCTGGCCGAGTCGCCAAAATAAACAATACAAGATTGGTTGTTGTGCAATTCAATACATAACACATCTGTTTGCGGGTGCGTTGGCATTGGCAGTACCTTTATATAAAACACGCGTTGGGTAGTTTTGGGTATAGGGCAACCTTTATCTTTTACGGTAACAGTATACTTATGCAGCGGCTTATTACTAAACGAACAGTTGGTATTCCATGCCCAATTATAAGTAACATTGTTAAACGTTTTTATGGTAGTTAAGGCAATGTTACTGTAATCGGTACTATCCATATTATTAGTTACATAAACTGTATCTATTGAGTCGGCATCATACACCTCTAAGCCAAATTTTATTTGATTAGGAATAGTTACAAAAAGCGTGTCAACATTTAATTGATTTCCGTTTTGATAGAGTTTAACCGAAGGAAAGGTATTTGATAAACAATTAACTACAGTAAACTGCAACTCCAGATTAACTGAACCTATTTCTATTCCGCCCCTAAACTCTTTTACCTTTATACCTACAACAAATACCCCTGCTTGTGAAGGCTTGACGGTAATTTGTCCGTTATAGCTATTAATACTTAATGGAGGGTTTCCTTTTATTTCCTCTTGGGGAGAAAAACCGGGTAACCATGTGATAGGTATGTAAGGCCCAGGATTCAATATCGGACGATTATTAAATTGATCATCATTAGGCCTATTCCTATCTAGTGTACCATTTAGCGGAGTAATTAACTCATAACTAAGAGAATCACCGTCAGCATCTGTATAGGTGATATCGTAATTAAAAAGATTATCAACACAAAGCACTGTAAATGGGTTTACAGCTAACTTAGGTGTTGAGTTGACGTGCCTTGCAGGAGATGGTATTTCGGCATAAAATGCCATACTTGCATCTCCCGGTGATTGTATATTTTGTATGATTGCATTGCGGCAGCAGCGCTCCCAACTAATATAATAGCCAGCCAAATTATTATACTTGCTTGGTGATAAAGTAATTTGACGGGTATACACGGCTTTTTCATTACATCCTGGAACAGCAGTTACACATTGGGCAAATGAAGGATTTATTTTTGTTATAGCTCCTTGAGGAATACCTATTGAATCTTTTCTTACATGCGTTATTTTATCATATATACCCACATAAACGTTTCTGTTAAACTCGGTTTCGCTGGTACAATCGCGATAAACTACCAATGTAATTTGATAAGTATTGCCTGAAATCCGCTGCACATCAAAACCACCGCCAACAATATGCGTGGCCTTACTGATTAAAGATAATCCAATAGATAATATGAGCAGTAAATACTTCAATTAATTTGGTTTGGTTATAATAAGAACCATTAAAAAGCTAAATAGTTGTATTTCAATATTACAAAATATAATTGGGTGATTCCAAATTAACTTCTGATAAAATAATTGTTTGGTCACAATTAAAAAGTATTACTATAATTTATTAATTATCACGATGTAAAAATCCTGCAATTTGCACTTCCAATAGGTATGGGCATAATTAATACCAATTGCATGATATCAAAGAGTTTAACTAAAATAGTTTATTGCTTTAACGATGGTACTACTTGAAACAATTATTTAGACAACCTACTGTTTTATGCACTTATAGCCACTACTTTCTTATGGAGTTAGTTTTAAGTTTGAGTTATTTGTAATTAACCTTGTTAAATTCTGCACAGGTTCGACCGCAATTGTAATGAAACCCACTGAAAAATAAACACAATTAGAAAAGGTTAAAAATGGAAAACAATACGAAATTAACCGATTAAGTGGTATACAAATAGATACAACACTTAGTTTATTCTTTACGCATGAAAACTCAAACATGGAGCACGAATAAAGATAAAACAACTACTATTTAGCTAAAATTTTACGTGAAGTGAATAATGCTGATAAACCATTAGAGTTGGTTGATTTAAATAAACTAAACAATGAGCGCATTTTAAACGCATTACACTAATTAAACCCTTTTACAAAAAAGAGGCTGCCTTAATTTAAGGCAGCCTCTTTCATTTAAAAACAAACGACTTTAAACACCTGAAGAGATGAATGAAGCCACCAATACGATTAGTATTAACCAAATTACTAAACCAACAATGCTGGCAATTAAGCCTACCAATGCTAAGCCTCTGTTATCTGATTTAAGTCCAACTATTGAAAGAACAAGGCCTGCAATTAATAGCAATAATGAAAGTAATGAAATGATGCCTAGATTTACAAACATGCCTATAAGACCTACTAATCCGAAAATAAAACCAAGTATAGCAGCAGTTGAACCATCTCCCCCTGATTTTTTGTTTAATTTACTCTCCGCTTTTTGGGGCGCTAATTTTTCTTCTTGTGCTTTTTCTTTAGTTACAACCTGTGGTGTGTTTACTACTGGGTCATTTAGAGACAAATTTCCAGTTTGTTGCTGATTTTCAATCACCATACTATTGTTTAATATGGCTGATGTTGATTCGGAAACTACTGTTTCTTGCGGGGTTGAGATTTCGATGTCTTGCGCAATAAGGCTTTCGCCCACTTGACTTTCTTCTACTACAAGTTCCTGTTGTTTGGGTTGGTTTACTTTAATGGTTTTTCTGAAAGAAAATTGTTTTTGACTGCACGATGCAAGCACTAATAGTGCGGCTAGAATTAGAATGTTATTTCTCATAAGTTTAAGTTTACACTACGAAAATATCTAAAATTCTAGCATTTCGTAATATCCATTACTTTTTACACATTTTATTTGCGGAAATAACTGTTTTTAGGATAGCTTTTATTTACAGAACAGTTAATATTAGCCAAGCTATAAATAACAGTAACAAAATAACCATTGCAGTAACAAGTACTGCGGTATTTAATAAAAATCCTATTGATGCTAAACCACTGCCTTTACCATCCTCTGTTAACGCTTTTTCAGATAATAGTATGGCTATTCCAGATAAAACAATAGCAGCCACTAATAAAAAAATATTCGAAAGCCCAATAAAATATTGAGCAAACAACATAACAGCTGCTACAACAGATAACATAAAACCAAATATTGCATTATATGAGTATTGTTGTGCTTGTTTTTGGGCTTCAGGTACTTTTAAATCAAGAGTATCTGTTAAGTGTTGCTGTATAATTTGATGGTTATTTAAATGGAAAGATGGGCGAGTGAAATGAATACTTGGTTGTAGAACATTATTTGGCGTTGTGGAAGTTATTGAAGCTTCAAGAAAAGTATCAACCAACATGTATTCATTTATGTGATTGGTTGATGGTTTATTTGCAATTGCTGGCTTGTTATCACCCACTTTTATCTTCTGCCGAAATGAAAACTGTTTATTAGAGCAAGCACATAAAATTAACAATATGAATATAGAAATACTTTGTTTCATAAACCGAAAATAAAGAATCAACACATACCAAACAAAAATGCCCCACAAGTGTGAGGCATTTATTTGTAATAAAGCTTTATCGATAAATCTACTTCGCGTAATTAACCGAGCGTTTTTCACGGATAACCGTAATTTTAATTTGGCCCGGATAAGTCATCTCTTTTTGGATACGTTGACTCATATCTATAGAAATGATATCCGCTTGTTGATCGCTTACTTTTTCTGATTCAACCATTACACGTAACTCACGTCCGGCTTGAATAGCATAAGCTTTTTCAACTCCATTGTAACTTAACGCAATGTTTTCCAAATCGCGTAAACGTTTCATATAGTTTTCGCTATCTTCTCTGCGTGCACCTGGGCGTGAACCTGAAATCGCATCACAAGCCTGAATAATTGGTGCCAATATAGAAGTCATCTCAATCTCATCGTGATGCGCACCAATAGCGTTTACTACTTCGGGATGTTCTTTATATTTCTCGGCTAATTTCATACCTAATAATGCATGTGGTGTTTCCGCATCATCATCAGGCACCTTTCCAATATCATGTAACAAACCTGCGCGTTTTGCCAACTTTACGTTTAAACCTAACTCTGCTGCCATTGTAGCGCATAGGTTAGCCACTTCACGGCTATGCTGTAATAGGTTTTGACCGTAACTGCTGCGATAACGCATACGACCTACCATGCGTATTAACTCGGGGTGTAAACCATGAATACCTAAATCAATACAAGTACGCTCTCCAATTTCAACTACCTCTTCTTCTAATTGTTTACGTGTTTTAGCAACAACTTCTTCAATACGTGCTGGATGGATACGTCCGTCTTGCACCAAACGGTGTAAACTTAAACGAGCTATTTCACGTCTAATCGGATCAAAGCAAGAAAGAATAATGGCTTCAGGGGTATCATCAACAATAATCTCTACACCAGTAGCACTTTCTAAGGCACGAATATTACGGCCCTCACGACCAATAATACGGCCTTTCATTTCATCACTATCAATATTAAATACCGATACTGAGTTTTCAATAGCGTGCTCGGCAGCTGTACGTTGAATGCTATTTAAGATTACTTTTTTAGCCTCTTTACCTGCTGTTAACTTTGCCTCATCTACAATATCTTTAATGTAGGTCATGGCATCAGTACGGGCCTCATTGGTCAAGGTTTCAACCAATTGTTTTTTAGCTTCTTCAGCTGTTAGTCCTGCTATTTTTTCTAACTGTTTAACCTGGCTACCAATCTGTTTTTCTAACTCTTCTTTCTTTTGAGTTACAACCTCTTGTTGGCGTTGCAAAGTTTGTTTCAACTGGTCTAACTCTCCATCTTTACGTTGCGCTTGTTCAACCTTTTGATTAAGGGTTTGTTCCTTTTGTTTAAGCTTGTTTTCTTGTTGTGCAATTTGCTGATTGCGTTGACTAACTTCTTTTTCGTGTTCAGTCTTTAATTGCAAAAACTTTTCTTTAGCTTCAAGTTGGCGGTTTTTTAATAGTAGTTCACCTTTTGCTTCAGCTTCCTTTAGCATATCTGCTGACTTTTTCTTCAGCATATTTTGGTTAACCACATACATTATCCCGGCACCAGCACCTAAAGCAATCATTGCAACAATAATTACTAATGCATCCATAATTTAATTAACGTTTAAATGTGATAAAATTGGCGTTAAGGGCTTATGCCTGCTTTTGTTAAAGTGAAACATCTTTTAAAAGTGTGCGCAATTCTTGCAAGTGCGCAGTAAGACCTTCATCTTCAATAACATTCCTGCCTTGCAGTGTTATTAGCTGTGTGGCCAACTCTAGTACTGTCATACTGAGCATGTCTTGCTTATCTCTAACGTCAAACTCTTGCTGTAGGGCCTTTAGTTTGTCGTTAATAAGCTTTGCCGCTTGTCTCACTATTTCTTCCTGCTCAGGTGTTACCTTAAGCGGATAATAGCGATCGGCTATATTCACTTTTATGGATAATTCTTTCAACGTAAGCAAGTTTTATTCGCTTAACAACCTAATACACTCATCAATTTGTTTGATATAAACATTAAGTTGTTTTTTTAACTCAAGCCTATCATCATCAGTTGATGGAAGTATTTCAGCAAGTTTAACGATTTTATTTTGTGTTTGCAGCGTTTGTATGGTATTTTTTTGTTGCTGAATTTCAGATTTAAGCGTATTGTTTTCTTTTATCAACAATTCTACCTGTTGCAAAAGCTGCTCCTTTTGCTCCATTAGCTTAAGTACTTTCAGCTTTATTTCTTGCGCAATAAGTGTTGGTTTTACGTCCATTATTTCACTATAAAATTATAAACTGCGTTCACATAGTTATCATACCCCAAAATACTAGGTAAATCACCATGCTCTGCTCCAATAACCCGAAGCGCTTCACTTTTCGTACCACCATAGTTTTTATAAACTACTTCTCCATGTGTATTTATACTTAAAAAAGAATCTGCCGTACCATGCAACCACATAAAAGGTATTTTTACATTTTTTATCTTTTCTGCGTTGTTGATTTTGGCACTTGTAAAATAACTTCCGGGTAAAGCCAATTTGCTTCCATCTTGTACCATTACTGCTGATGAAGCAAAGGGTGCTTCTAACAACAACTTGATGGGCTTTAAGCTATAAGCATTTGAAGCCACTTCAGTGCTTGGCGCACTTCCAAGACTATAGCCATAAACTAACAAGCGACTGGATGTTAATCCTTTACTTTGTAACCATTTTAAAGCGGCATCCACATCTGCATAAATATTATTTTCAGATGATTTACCTTCACTCATTCCATAACCCCTGTAATCAAACATCAACACACCATAACGATGTTTTCCGCCAACATGAGCCAACAACTTCGCCCTACTCCAATAATTATCCATGTGTTTGGCATTTCCATGGCAATATAAAATAACAGTATCTGTTGCTATATGTTGTAAATCACCTAGGTAAACCCCATACAACTTGGCGGCACCCTCGCTACTGTTAGATATGAAAGTAACCAAATGACGCATACTATCGGCAACTGAATAGGTTTCTGGTAACGTACCAAGCTCTCTGTTTCCTGTATATAAATCAAACTTATACTCACTCAACTCTTGGCTATTAAACAACTGGCTATCTAACCTTAAGCAGGAGGTTAAACCCATGATTAATATAAAAATTATTGTTATAACTTTTTTCATGGTCTTAAAATTTGCGGCTAACACCTATGTATAATCCAAAAGTTCCTTGACTGCCCATACCTATATAATCTACTACTATATTTTTGTTGGACTGATTTGGCGCAATATACTTAGCTTCCATTTGCCAGCTTAACTTGTTACCAATCCATTGATGTCCAACACCAATACTGGGTAACCAATGTGTAGTTTGGGTTTCGTTATGTGCTTTAGTATTTCGCAATTCAAACCAATTGTTTAATGTGGTATAAATTAGGTTTTGCTTTTTACCGTAATTCCAATAGGCATTTAAATCTAACTGCGGATAAAAACTAAAGTTTCTATCCCACCTATCAAACATTAAATTGGCTATAGGACTAATACTTATACCCGGTATATATTTTTTTTGCTTCAAGAGGTGCTGAGTAATGCCTATGTCGGTTTGAAATACACCAAACATTAAAGCGGTGGTATGCAAAGATGCAAATGCAGTAGTTTTATTGTTTAAACCATAGGCACCGAATACATTGGTTAATGGTAACGGCATTGGCACACCAACAAACTTTATCATAGCGCCACCTATACTTACACCCAATTGTTTTTCGCCCATATCTAACGGTTTTACTACTCGTGTTGTATTGCAAGCCAACAAGATAAATGTTGTAATAATTAGTGTATTTTTTATAAGCACATGCATATTAGAACTCAATTTAACATGAATTACAAATGTAATTTTTTATGCCAATGGTTTGATGCATAAAAAATCCCCACACTGTTTTGGTGTAGGGAATTTAAATGATGGTTTAAAAATATTATTTACCCAATTTAACCTTCAAGTTAGCGTCTAGTGCGTCTAAAAACTCTTGGGTGTATAAATAATGTTCGCCATGGTTAACTTTATTACCATGAATACAAACAGCTAAATCTTTGGTCATTTTACCACTTTCTACTGTCTCTACACAAACTTGTTCTAATGTTTGGCAGAAATTAACTAACTCTTGATTGCCATCTAGTTTACCACGGAACTCTAAACCGCGTGTCCATGCAAAAATAGAGGCAATAGGATTAGTTGATGTTGGTTTACCTGCTTGATGATCGCGGAAGTGACGGGTTACTGTACCGTGTGCAGCTTCTGCTTCCATGGTTTTTCCATCAGGTGTAACTAATACCGATGTCATTAAACCTAAAGAGCCAAAACCTTGCGCAACTGTATCCGATTGCACATCACCATCATAATTTTTACAAGCCCACACAAAGTTACCATTCCATTTAAGTGCACTAGCAACCATGTCATCAATTAAACGGTGCTCGTATACAATGCCAGCTTCTACAAATTTTGCTTTGTAATCGGCTTGGTAAATTTCTTCGAAAATATCTTTAAAACGGCCATCGTATTTTTTTAAAATGGTGTTTTTGGTTGATAAGTATAAAGGCCATTTTTTAGTTAATGCTTGGTTAAAACAAGAGTGCGCGAAACCACGAATACTTTCTTCGGTATTGTACATTGCTAATGCAACACCATCACCTTTAAAGTTGTATACTTCGTGTTCGATAACTTGCCCATCTTCGCCTTCAAACTTAATAGTTAACTTACCTTTTCCTTTGGTAACAAAATCGGTTGCACGATACTGGTCGCCAAATGCATGACGGCCAATACAAATTGGAGCAGTCCAGTTAGGAACTAAACGAGGAACGTTACTACAAACAATTGGCTCACGAAAAACAGTACCATCTAAAATATTACGGATGGTTCCGTTTGGCGATTTCCACATTTGTTTTAAGCTAAACTCTTTTACACGTTGCTCATCAGGAGTAATGGTGGCACATTTAATACCAACATTATATTTCTTGATGGCTTCAGCTGCATCAACCGTAACTTGATCGTTTGTTGCATCGCGGTGCTCCATACCCAAATCATAGTATTTTATATCTAAATCAAGGTAAGGTAAAATCAATTTATCTTTAATAAACTTCCAAATGATGCGGGTCATTTCATCGCCATCCAACTCAACAACAGGATTAGCTACTTTTATTTTTGTCATAATACGTAAATGGTTTATTTATTCTCTTTGGCAAATATGGTGATTTGACTTGCAAATAACACCCATAATTTTTATCAGTGGGTATCTTGTTTATAGGTGGTATAAGTTAATGTAGTGATGATTGATTAGTTGACGATTGGTTAATAGGTTATTGGTCAAGAGTTCGTGGTTTATGGTTTGAAGTTCATAATTTGGGGTTCCTTTTCAACACCCGGCATCCAACTTCTAACGTCCAATCCCTAAAATCTATTACCATCCGAAGCTTCAGCGAAGGATGGCAGCATCCCACTACTTCCTATCGTACAAATCCCTGATGGCTACACTGGCTACCGTACAGCCAAATACGGCAGGTAAATAACTAATGGTACCCGGTGCCGATTTTTTATTGCGTGCACCAACCATGGTTACGCCCATATATTGCTGCGCTTCCTCTGCACTAAATACCACTTTTACGCCTTTACGTATGCCAAATTTATGCAAGTATTTGCGTGTATACTTGGCCAATTTACAGTTATAACTTTTTGATATATCATCAACCCTAACCTGAGTTGGGTCTACCTTATTACCTGCACCCATGCTGCTTACTAAAGGTATTTTTCTATCAATACATGCTTTAATAAAAAACACCTTAGGACTTAAAGTATCAATGCAATCTAACGCATAATCAAAGTTGCCTTCATCCAATATTTTGTGGGTTAATTCGTCTCTAAAATATTCAGGCACAACGGTTAATTCTAAATCGGGATTGATATCCAGCAAACGGGCTTTTAACACATCTGTTTTTAAAACACCTTCTGTGCTGTATAGGGCGGGTATTTGTCGGTTACGATTAGTTGGGTCTACCGTATCGGCATCAACAATCGTCATTTTACCCACACCGGCACGTGCAATCATCTCGGCAGCTATACCTCCTACTCCACCCAAACCAACCACCAATACATTGGAATTAATAAGCTTACTCAATTTCTCTTCACCCAACAATAACTGGGTTCTTCCCATCCAAGGTTTTATTTCTCTCATACCTCACTTTTAGTTATTGCGGCAAATGTATTAAATACAACAGACTTTAACTCATCAACCGCAATACCTTTTGCCATTGTAGCTAAGTCATAAATTTGGCTGATACCGATTTTTGCAACGTCTGTTTCTAATAAGAATCTATCATTAGGGATTTGGGAGAATACCTCCTGGTGTTTTTCATCAAGCAAACTTTTACCAAAAGAAAGGTAAGCGTTAAACTTTAAAATTTCTTTAGCCTGCTGAATATTACCCGTAAAGCCGTGAAAAATAAAAGGCACTTTTGTTTTCTTTAAAAACGGCATTAAATCGCTGTAGCTTTTTACCGCGTGAATAATAACAGGCTTTTGCACAGCACGAGCAATATTTAACTGTGCTTCAAAATATTGTATTTGGGTTGATACCGGAACATCAATTGCTCGATCAATGCCTATTTCACCAACGGCAAAAACATTATCCAAATGCATGGCATCCATCAACAGATCAGTGCAGGCTGTTAAATTATATTTATTGATGTGCCAAGGATGCAAGCCCACAGAAACCAAATAAGGTAACCTAACTATTTGTTGGGCGTTTAACTTTAAATAAGCATTACGTACCACCAACTCATTTGTGCCGGGTTTTTGGTGTGTATGTAAATTGATGTAACTGCTTTCGGAAGCGATCATGTTGCAATATAATCTGTATTATAAAAAAACGGCATCACCTTTTTGGGGTTGATGCCGTTTGCGCCTGAATAATAAAATCCTTTTACTTTACAATACTCAGTTTTTTTACTACCGATTGCATTTTAGTATTGGTAAGTTTTACAAAATAAATGCCTGCCGGAATTTTCGACACATCAAGATCTGAAACCGGATGATGATAAGTTGTAATCACCTTACCCGAAGCGTCTGTTAGCTCTGCTTTTAAAACATCCATACCTTCTATGGTTACCAAATTATTGGCTGGGTTTGGATATACTTTTACATCACTACCGTTTATTGATTCTTCTTCAACTCCTACTGCATGTTGCACGCGGAAGTTTAATTGTTGAAAAGAGCCGAAATCAGCAGCAAACGTTTTGAAAATTTGAATTGGGCTTCCTACGTTTTGTATACGCAACGAGCCTGTTCCTTGCGATTGAGCTGCCCACCATTGTAAGCCATTATCTTCGGTATCAATAAATTTAAAGGTATAACAACCAAAACCTAAGTTAATCGTATCACGGTGCAAAGTACTTGCAGCAGTATAAGAACGAGAGGCAACAACATTGCCATAACTATCGGTAATGGTGTAACTATTTTGCGATGGAGCTGCATTAGTTAACGTTTGTACAATAAATCTGCTTGGTAAAGTAACCGGCAAATCAAATGTACTGTGCATGGCATTGTTGTGTGTGTTTTCATCACTGGTTAATCCGTTTGTTTTACTCACCCACACTTTAAAGGTTTTATCAGTTAAGTTACTTGGCCACTGTAAATAAGGAATAGTTACTATGGTTTCTTTTTCAAAAGGCAACTCTCCTGTCCAATTCAACGTTTGCACTTCATTGTTTCCTATTTGGTATGAAATTTCTGCCGAGGTTAAGTTCTTACTTCCCCAGTTTTTAAGCACAAATTTCGCATTATCACAAATTGGATTGATACGGTTGTATAGGTAATTTTTTGATGGAGAAATGATGTCTTCTACAGCTGCATCGTTTTCAAAACTTGTTGCTTTATAATGAATCAATTGTAAACTGATGTTGTAGCTTGCTGCTCCATTTGCGACAAATTGCTCCATGTCTAAATCAATAGTGTGTGTGGTACCAGGAGTAACATTTAACATGTAATCAAAGTTTCTTATTTTTTCACCCGGACACCAATTTGAGCGGTTGTACACCCATGTTCCAGGTTGCGCAGGAATTGGATTACTACCACAATCATCTTTCCAAACCAACTGCTCGGCTACTTGTGTTCCATTGTGTTTTAAGTACATTTTTTTGGCACAAAACTCAGCACAACCTTCGTTATTATCGGCACCATGGCCAGTGATTATAATACGTGCTTTGGTTGCCACTGCATCTGAAGGAACAGTAAATGATTTTTGTGCCAACGCTGCTTCTATTGAAGTTGCTTGTCCGTAGTTGTATCCGCCATTATAAATATTCTCAATTTTAACGACTTCTCGTGCTGGTGTACCCTCCACAAAAATCATATCCCAATTAGCAGTAAAACCGTATGAGTATCCTTGGTATTCAATTCTGAACTCCGCTGAATCTTTTAACAAGTGTGCATATTCAGTAACATCATAAATATAGTCGTACTGAAAACTTTTAGGAAATGACTTTGCGTAAGGAGAAATAAATCTTCCCATCTCTAAATTATTTACCACTTCAAATACACGGTAATAAGGCGTAAACTTCTGACGAATAATTTCTCCTCCACCAACAAATACAGAATCAACTCTAGCTCCCGTTGTATCGAAGTTTACACGCCAGTAGTTTATAGGAAATGCAACAATGGTTTGTGTTACATTTAAAGGATTCAAACTGTCGCCATGCAGCGTAATAGTAATCGGTGTTGATGCAACAGAGTCTGTTTGTTTTGTAGTAGGATTATAAACGTTTCTCCATGTAGTGTCTAATGAATAAACCACGGAATCTCTTGCCGTGTTGTTCACTTTTAAATATGGCGCTTGCTGTAATGTAGAATCGTTTTTACCAGTATGCTCGCGCAAAAACAACTTAATGGTATAATCCCACTCGCACTGTCCATTGCTTAAACAACCTAAGGTATATTTTAACCAAACTCTTTGGAAAGTTTTATTCTCAGGCATTTTGGCTTTTTGATCAAAGTTGCCATAACGCGACATGTGAAACTTGTTAAAAACGTTTACTTGCGTAGTATCACCGTTTGCGGCAAAAAGTGATACCGACCAAGAAAATAAAAACGCAATTAGTACTAATATTTTGTTCATGTTATTGAAATTAGAAGTACCACAACATTACTTTATTTCAGCTTAATTTACAAAACACCACATGTTTATACAACATCGGCTATTTTATGTTGTAGTCTTTAGGAATAATTAATTGATTTAGCTAGATTAGCCATCAATAAATAAAGTACATACCATTAGTTATATGATTATGAGTGAACACATCTGGAATTTTTCTACTGTTGGTGGTGTTAAGCGCGTTAATATTGAGAGTGGTGCCGATTTATTGCACTTGAATGAATTAGATCAAAAACTATGGACGGCATTAAGTTGCCCGGTAAGTGGTTTAGAGATTGATACCAAAACATTAGCATTGATTGATACCGATAATGACGGGCAAATAAGGGTTCCCGAAATAATAGATGCAGTTGCTTGGTTAGTATCTGTTATTAAAAACCCTAATGACATTTTAAATCCACAAACGGTATTTCCATTGTCGGCTATTAACACCGATAACGATGCCGGAAGCACTTTGTATGCTTCAGCCAAAACCATTTTACGTAATTTAGGCAAAGCTGATGCAAATGAAATTACGCTTGGTGAAACGGCCGACATCAACCGCATTTTTGCAAACTCAGCTTTTAATGGTGACGGCATCATTACTTCTTATTCAACTACCAATGAATTGTTACAACAAGTTATTGCCAACATCATAACTTGTGTGGGAAGTAAACCCGACCGAAACGGACAAGCCGGTATTGACCAAGAACACATCGATTTATTTTTCAGTCTATGTAATCAATTCCATGCTTGGCAACAAAAAGCCGAAAACAATAAAGCCATTTTACCTTTTGGGTTGAATACCAACCAAGCTTACGATACTTTTTTAGCCATCAAAAATAAAATTGATGACTATTTTATTCGATGTAGATTAGCGGCATTCGACCCACAAACTACAGAAGTTTTAAATGTATTGGTTGAACGTGTTGGTGCAATTAGTCCTAAAGATTTAAGTACTTGTATGGACGAAATTGCGGGTTACCCATTGGCCAAAATTGAAGCCGATAAACCATTAAATCTTATGCAAGGCATCAATCCTGCTTGGGAAAAAACCATACTTACTTTCCATCAGCAAATTGTGTTGCCTTTGTTTTCAAACCAAAACTTTATAACTGAAAGTAACTGGGAAAACATTAAGGCTACTTTTGAACCATACATACAATGGATAAACGAAAAAGAAGGAAATGCGGTTGAACAATTAGGCAGCACAACCATAAACGATTTAATAAGCAACACCTACGAAATTCAGTTAACCGAATTGGTGCTAAAAGATTTGGCCATGGCCAATGAAGCTGATAACATCATTATGGTGGATCAGTTGGTGCGTTATTACCATTATTTGTTTATTCTACTTAAAAACTTTGTAACCTTTTACGATTTTTACTCGCCCGATTCAGAAGCTATTTTTCAAGCCGGTACTTTATACATTGACCAACGCAGTTGCGATTTGTGTATAAAAGTAAATGATATGGCCAAACACAATACCATGGCCGGCTACAGCGATATGTTTTTAATGTATTGCGATTGTACATCAAAAACCACCAACGAAAAAATGACCATTGTAGCTGCACTTACCAATGGAGATATTGATAATTTAGTGGTGGGAAGGAATGCGGTGTTTTACGATAGAAACGGAATGGATTGGGATGCTAGTGTTGTAAAAATTATAGACAACCCCATCAGCATAAGACAAGCCTTTTGGGCGCCTTACCGCAAGGTTTCTAACTTTATTGAAAAACAAGTAAATAAATTTGCGGCAGAGGAAGATAGTAAGGTTACGGCAAGCGCAACAAAATCGATTGAAGAAATGCCCGGCAAAGCATTAAGCGAACAAAAAGCACCACCACCACCACCATTTGATATTGGTAAGTTTGTGGGAATTTTTGCGGCCATTAGTTTAGCCTTAGGTGCAATAGGTAC
>JBFYQC010000213.1:0-36340 GCA_041302975.1 Bacteroidota bacterium | reverse complement strand
TTACAATTAAATCTGCTTCTTTTTTTTCTGCATACTTCACCACTTCTTCGTTTACATGGCCAAAACATACACAATAACTAACAGTGTGTTTGGTTTGGTTTTTAATCGTTTCAAGTTTTAGTAATGCATCTTCCTTTTGTTTTCGAGGAATTGAAATGTCCATCTCGCCATCTTCCATTAATTCACCATCATTGGTCAATAGAATATGAGAAGGCAAATTGATTACATGCAACAAGTGAAGTTCACTAGGTGAATGGTCGGCAATTTTAACAGCAAGCGATAATCCGTAGTCGGATAAATCACTAAAGTCTGTAGGTATAATAATTTTTTGCATGTTTGTAGTTAATTAGTAAGCTGCGCAACACGATGATTGCGCAGCTTTTAATGGTTTTATTTTAGTTGTGTGGCCAAGCACCTATTCCGCCAACAAGGTTGTACGCTTTTAAGCCTATGTCCATCATCATCATACAAGCTTGTCCGCTTCTATTACCACTTCTGCAATACACAAAATAAGTTTTATTTTTGTCGAGCTTTGTAATTCCGTCTCTAAATTCAAAACTCATAATATCAAGGTTTGTAGAGTTTGGTAAGTGCCCACTATAAAATTCATCTGGAGTTCTTACATCAAGTAAAACTGCATCAGTGCTTTGTTCAAATTGAGTTTTAAACTCGTTTCCGTTTAAGTTCATGTGTTTAATTTTAAATAACTCCTTAATTTCCCTATCGTGATTAATTAAAGTAAAGTGCTTGGACAAACGTAATCCGATACATTAAATAGCTCAGATTCTTTAATGGCTTTAAATCCTCCATCAACGTCTATTAAATTATCGTATCCACGTGCTCTCAATACTGATGTGAAAATCATTGAACGATATCCACCTGCACAATGTACAAAGTAGGTTTTGGTTTTATCAACCTTAAGCATGCTTTCATTAATGTAATCTAGTGGTGTATTCATTGCACCTAAAATATGTTCAGAAAGATGTTCACTTCCTTTTCTAACATCTAAAATGTTAATTTCAGGATTTGCTTTTTGTGCTTGTGCTAATTGTTGCACGCTTATGCTGGTAATACTATCTACTTCTTTGTTGGCTGCTTTCCACGCATCAAAACCACCCTTTAAGTAACCAATGGCATGGTCGTATCCAACGCGTGCTAAACGAGTTACTACCTCTTCTTCACGACCTTCTTCTGTTACTAAAAGTATTTCTTGTTTTATATCAGGAATTAAAGCGCCAACCCAAGGAGCAAAACTTCCATCAATACCAATATTAATAGAATTAGGAACAAACCCTTTTGCGAAATTTTGTGGTGTGCGTGTATCTAAAATTAAAGCACTTGTTTCGTTAGCAGCTGCTTCAAATGCTTCAGGTGAAAGGGCCTGTGTTCCTCTGTTTAGTACATCTGTAATGCTATCATAACCTTCAATATTCATCATAACATTTAATGGAAAATAAGCAGGAGGAGGCATTAACCCATTTGTTACTTCTTTAATAAATTCATCCTTAGTCATATCAGCACGTAATGCATAATTGGTGTTTTTCTGATTGCCTAAAGTATCAAAGGTTTCTTTACTCATATTTTTACCACAAGCGCTGCCAGCTCCGTGTGCAGGGTAAACCAGAATACTATCACTTAATGGCATAATTTTGTTTCTTAACGAATCAAATAAGTGTCCGGCAAGTATTTCTTGGGTTAAATCTGCAATTACTTTTTGAGCTAAATCAGGGCGGCCAACGTCACCTATAAATAAAGTATCTCCAGAGAATAATGCATGTTCATTCCCGTTTTCATCAATTAACAAAAAGCAGCTACTTTCCATGGTATGACCAGGAGTGTGTAGTACTTTAATGGTTATATTACCAACTTTAAATTCTTGTCCATCTGTTGCAATAATGGCATCAAATCCAAGATTAGCAGTAGTAGGGCCATAAACTATTGGTGCATTTGCTTTTTTCGATAAGTCAATATGACCTGATACGAAATCAGCATGGAAGTGCGTTTCGAATACGTATTTTATTTTAACATTTTCTTTTTCTGCACGTTCTAAATATGGAGTTGTTTCGCGTAATGGATCAATTACTGCAGCCTCTCCGTTACTTTCAATGAAGTAAGCACCTTGTGCTAAACATCCGGTATAAATTTGTTCTATTTTCATGATATTTTCTTTTGTTTTAATTTAACGATACAAAGTTCGGTATCCCTCCGTTATGCTTTGGTTACATAAGTTACACATGCATGTAACAAGAGTTACACTACATAAATAATTCTTTAATAATGATGTAAATACCCATTACCAATACAAACCAACCAAAGCTTGTTTTTAGCTTATTCCCTGCAATTTTCTTAGATAAATAAATACCTACAAAAATGCCAATCACTGCAAATGCGGTAAAAATGCTAAGCAAACTCCAGTCAATATTGCTATTGCCTTGTAAATCTCCTGTAAAACCGATTAACGATTTTGCTGCTATAATAAATAGTGAAGTTCCTACAGCTAGTTTCATTGGCATTTTCGCTAATAATACCAATGCCGGAATAATTAAAAATCCTCCACCAGCACCAACCAATCCGGTAAGTATACCAACAACAGTTCCTTCCATCAATATCATTGGGTAATTGTATTGCATGGGTTTTTCTTCCTCATCTTCGCTCGATTTTTTACCTGGTTTTATCATTGATATCGATGCCATTATCATCACTACAGCAAACAGTAACATTAAAGCAATGGGTTTAGTTATAATCAATGTGCCTATAGAAAATATTTCGTTTGGAATAAACGGCACTAGCCACATACGGGTTGCATAAACAGCCGCAATTGATGGAACCCCAAAAATGAAAACAGTTTTAAAATCAACCTTTTTTTGTAGCGCACTTTGTGTGCCACCCACCAATGCAGTTGTGCCAACTATAAACAATGAGTATGCGGTTGCCAATACGGGGTCTACTCCCATAATGTAAACTAAAATGGGGACAGTTAAAATTGAGCCACCACTGCCAATTAAACCTAACGAAATGCCTACTAAGGCCGCTAATGAATATCCTAGTATTTCCATGTTGTGTTATTTATTGATGCAAAAATGCGTGATCTTAATAGCACTGTTAGTTACTTTAGTTACATAATAAAATTATTGTTGGTCAACTATGAACAGTATTAATAAAAATTATAGAATGCGTATTTGGGCTAAGTGGTTATTTTAGCTATAATTGTTGCGTAACTAATGTTACATGCATACCTGTTTTATGGTATTATTATTGTACGGTGATTAAAACTAATTTTTAAAATAATATGACAACATTAAAATTAATAAGTGTAGGAGTCTTAGCCTTGAGCTTAGTTGGATATACTACCTATAATGCTAATTTATCAAAAACTAAAAGTGTTAAAGTGGCTGATATGCAAGCTGCAAACCTTCCCGATTTTATGGTTAAAAACGACCAAGGTAAAACGGTGAATTTAAATAGCTTTAAAGGTAAAAGAGTGTTTGTAAACCTCTGGGCTACTTGGTGTGGGCCATGTAGAAGAGAAATGCCTTCCATTGAATCTCTTTACAATAAAACTAAAGGTAAAAAGGTTGAATTTGTTATGTTGAGTTTAGATGATGATTTTAATAAGGCTATTAATTATAAAACTACCAACAAATTAAGTATGTTAATGTATTATCCGGCTGCTAACTTACCTGCATTATTTAATGTTGATGGCATACCGGCAACCTTTGTGTTTAATGAAAAAGGAGAGTTGGTTAAAACCATTCAAGGTAGCACCAATTACGACACACAAGAGTTTGTTGACTTATTGACTAAGTAATACAGTAAATAAATATTTTGAAGCCCACGTTAGTAATATAACGTGGGCTTTTTTGTGGCTATGTGTGTAATTACTTGTTAAATTTTAGGTGAATAATTTTATCATTGCTTTTACAATTTATTCACCAATGAAAAAGTACCTGATATTAGTTTTAGTGCTCGGATTGCCGATATTATTCTCGTTTAAACAAAGCAATAAATTTCCAAATATTACATGTACCAATTTAAAAGATAAGCAAGTGGTGCTGCCAACAGATATGCAAAATAAGCGTACCGTAATTGCATTAATGTTAAGCACCAAGGCAGATAAATATATGCAAAATTGGTCTCAACCATTGTATAACTCGTTAATGGCTGATGGTGTAGGAGGGATGATGAGCGGAAATATGTATAACGCCAATTTATGTTTTGTAGGTGCTGTTAAAGGTTTGGCTAAATTAGCTTTACCGGAAATGATCAAGAAAGCCCAAATTCAGGTGGATAAAAAATTTCATGGAAACTTTATGTACACTGATACAGATATGGATGTTTTAATGAAATCATTAAATATAACCGATAAAAGTTTGCCACATTTTATTGTGGTTGAAAAAGATGGAAGTGTTATTTACCAGACATCAGGCGCATATACCGAAGATAAATTAAACGATATAACAGGCGCTTTGCTGAATTGATTATTGATTAACTACACAAGCAATACTAGCCACACTTAAGTGTGGTGTGTAATTTAAAATGCTGTGGGCACAGGCTTCAATAGTGGCTCCGGTTGTGATGACGTCATCAACTAATAATACTTTTTTGTGCTGAATTAAATCGGGTGTTTCAATTCCAAAAACATCACCCACATTTAACCAACGGTCGAATCTGCTTTTTTGGGTTTGCGTATCTGTATACTTATTGCGTACAACTACATTTTTTAAATGCGCACATTGTAATGATTGTGCAATTCCCTGAGCAAAACAATCACTTTGGTTATAACCGCGTAACTTTTGTTTTTTTTCGTGTAGGGGGATCGCAATTACGGCATCAAAACCAATTCCGAATTCACGTAACTTGGAGCCATAAATTTGACCAAGCATAATACCTAACTCAGGATTGTTGCTATATTTTAGTTCGTGTAATATTTTTTGTACGATGCCTTGTTTTCTAAATACTAAAAACGAGTAGGCACGTTCTATGTTCACCCTACCCCAAAATGCTTTTTCAAGCTGATTTTCGGGTAGGGTGTGAAATTTTGTTTCAGGAAAGTTTTCTATACAATGGGTACAAATATGTTGCTCAGCAGCTAAAAGCACTCCGTTGCAACCCACGCACAAGTTGGGGAATATTAAGCCAACCAACGTGTTAATCATACTGTTATTCTTTAATTGTTTTTAACCATGCTGTACCTGCTGTAGTGCTTACTTTTACCATGTGCATGCCGCTTTTTAATGAGTTGGTATTTAAGTTAATTTGATTGACACCTACTGTTAAATCAATTCTTTTATCAAGCATTTTTTGTCCAGTGATATTGAACAATTCTATCATAGCCGATTCGTTTTGTTTAACATCCATATTTAACTGGAGTAAATCGTTGAATGGTATTGGATATGCTTGTAAGTTTATTTGATTAGCAATGTTATTATTTAATCCTAAAGCAAATATTTGTATACTATCGGTTCTTGATTTAACGCAACTTGCATTACTTGTTACAGTTAATTTAACTTGTATTTTTTGAGGTCCGCTTGTTTTAATGGTAGGGTTTGCTTCGTATGCTCTTAATACAGTATCAGATGTAAACGTCCATGCATAAGTTTTGCCATATAATGTTTTATCTACAAAAGTAACGTAGTTGCCGGTATCTCTTACCCATTCGTAATCAATTTCAGGTGTTTCCAATACTTTTATAAACTGTGTATTCGAATCTATCAGGTTACCTTGTTTGTAAAGATAAAGTGTTACAGGGTAATCGCCTGTTTTATTAAATGTTTTAGCTACGGTTTTAGTATTGGCAGTCTGTCCATCACCTAAATCCCACGTATAAGCATCGCCTCCTTGTGGGTTAGCTGTGAAGTTCACATTCACCGGGCCGCATCCACTAAATCTGTTAGCGGTGTATGATGCAGATGAATTCATACCATATTCAAAAACTATACTGCTATCTGCTAATTGTTTAATATCTGTTATTGCAACATTGGATGGTTGACGAATGCCATTCACCTTTAAATGTAAATTACTTGCAGGCATTGATGTTGGGGTGAAGTTTTGATTGGCAGTTAATGGATACAAATCGCTTGCATCACCTCTATTGATATTACGCTCCAAGTGCCTTAATCCATCTGCTTGCATAATGCCTACACCCAATTGTGAGGTATCATTATTAACATTGTTTGAAGCTTCGCTTAGTAATCGCGCGCGATTGGTGTTAATATGCCAAATAGCTAAACCTTTTGATGGTAAATACATGTCAAAACCTTTACGTTGACGGTTTTCTAATAAGTAATATTCATTGGCTACTGAAGTATTTATTCTGAATACCATATCACTATCAACAACTGCATAAGGAAGTGTATATAAAGCGGTATCTGTAATAACAGTTGGTGTAACCCAGCCCATGCGAATTCTACTCCATGCATCATTTAAACATGGTGTTCTTTCATTATTTAACCAAGGTCCACCTGCCATCAATGAATAATTTCCAGCCGCTTCATTGTTACTTTGGGTTGAGTATAAATCCGGTAAATCTAATAAATGACCAAACTCATGGGCTGCAACACCTATACCAACAATTGAATATGCTCCTCCGTTGTATCTTTTCTCAGGAAACATGCCATAGGCAGAAACTTGCACGCCATCATACGTTGGTCTTAGATTGGTTGGTAATGTTGACCTAAATGACCAAATATAATTGTTTGCATTGGGAGCACTTTGTTCTTCTGCACCTATACCCGCATGCATTAAAATTACGCCATCCACAAAGCCATCATCATCATTGTCAAACTGACTAAAATCCACATTGAAGGAATCGTTAGCATCTTTTAGCGCACCTAGTAATAGCTGACGTGTTGCATTGTTGTAACTAGGGCTACTATTTCTTCCATAATAAAGATGGCTACTATCAGCCATTACCCAGCCATAAACTATACTTTCAAGATTTAACTTACCGCTCGAGGTAGCCAGAAAAAAATCACGGAAAGAACCAGTTCCGTTGTAATTTGGTTGGTTAAGTAATAACTCGAAATTTTCTTTTGCAATGGTTGCTCTTAAATCTGGGTATTCAACCAAAACCACCAATATCTTGCGGTTTCCGGTTGACGGAAAAGGATATGGTCCTGCTGCTTTATTTAAAGGCTCGTTTGGCTCTAATTGCTGATGCATTTGCAGGAGCATATTTTGTTGCGCACTGCTGTACCTCAAATGTGGTAAAACATTGGCTTTCATATTTACACCATCGCGGGCAATAAGTCCACTTGTGGTTAAATTACCAGCATCATCAGCTATGGCATATTCGTAAAAGCCATTATTGTTTTTCAATACAGTAAAACCATCTTCAGTTTCCAAGTAATGAATAGCTTCATTGCCTAAAGCACGCAAAGTAATTTTACTACCATCAGGTTGATTAATGGTGTTGGTGTAAGGGGCTACATTGCAATTACTTCTTTGAGCATGTATAAATTGAGGAAAGGCAAGGAGGGTAATGAGGAGAAATGAACCGAGTACTGTAAATAAGTTTTTCATCAAATAAATGGTGCGTTTATAATTTTAGAAAATAAAACTAAGGTTTAATTATTTACTTAACAAGTTTTATTGTAATTTAGTTCGATAATTACAGTATTTTTTACAATTATGTAACACAAATAATTGATGCTGTATAACTGCTACCGTTATGAAAATAAATTATCGACAGGCTACCATCATTCACATTATTGATGAATCTCCGGCTGTAAAACGGTTCTTCTTTAAATTCCCGGAAACTGAGCAGTTTGATTTTAAGCCGGGCCAGTTTGTAATGGTTGATTTGCCCATTGAATCTAAAATAACCAACAGAAGTTATTCCATTGCATCAGCTCCCGGAAACGATAATATTTTCGAACTAATCATCGTTTTAAACCCTACCGGTATTGGTACCCCGCACATGTGGGAGAACTTTAAAATTGGTGATAGTGTTTCTGTAGCAGGGCCATTAGGTAAGTTTACACTTCCAGAGCAAATAAATGATGACCTATGTTTGGTAGCAACAGGAACAGGTATTGCTCCACTTAGAAGCATGTTACACCATATTATCAACCAAAATATACCACATAAAAATATTTATTTGGTATTTGGGTGCCGAACCACACAAGACATCTTGTATAAAATAGAGATGCAGGCACTAAGTGGCAAGTATCCATACTTATCTTTTATCCCTGTGCTATCAAGACCTAATGAAGATTGGACAGGAGAGCATGGATATGTACATCATGTGTATGAACATCTTTTTGCAGATAAACGTCCGGCTACCTTTTATTTATGTGGGTGGAAAAATATGATTATGGAAGCCCGTGAACGTTTAACTGCCATGGGTTACGATAAATCTCAAATTAAGTTTGAGTTGTATGATTAGTTATTAGTTGATAGGTTGAATAGCGATTAGTTGTTGATGCTTTGAGCTACTCTATCTAATTGTCTAGCCTCTAGCCTCCAATTTCTAACCTCCAAATAATTACTTACATTTGCGGCCACATGTACCCAAACAGAAAAAACTACGGCAAACCGCAAGGTAATTTTAAAAGAACAGAAAAACCTGCAGATAAACATCAAGCCATATATGGCATACATGCAGTTACAGAGGCGATAAATGCCGGTAAAGAATTAAATAAAATTATTTTTCAACGTGGTGATACAGGACCTTTATTGCAAAGTTTAACCAAGTTGGCCCGTGAATTAAATATACCAACACAGTACGTTCCAAAGGAGTCTAGTTTATTTCCTTCCAACAAAAACCACCAGGGTGTTTTAGCTTTTGTATCTCCGGTAACTTATCACAAACTCGAAAATATAATTCCGCAATTGTTTGAAGAAGGTAAAGTGCCTTTTGTATTGGTGTTGGATAGAATAACGGATGTACGAAACTTTGGTGCTATTGCACGTAGTGCCTACTGTGCAGGTGTACATACCATTGTTATTCCCGATCAGGGAAGTGTTCAGGTAAATGAAGATGCCATTAAAACTTCAGCAGGAGCTTTACATCATTTACCAGTTTGTCGTGAGAAGAACATGAAAACGGTGATGGAACTTTTAAACCAATCGGGAATATTTACTGTTGGTTGCAGCGAGAAAGGTAAAGGAATGATTCATCAATTGGATTTAACAGTGCCTGTTGCCATAATTATGGGTAACGAAGAAACGGGTATTAGCGAAGATGTACTCAAACGTTGTGTTGAGTTAGTTCGCATACCGTTAGATGTTGGTGTTCAATCACTTAATGTTTCAGTAGCTGCGGGCATTGCAGCCTACGAGGTGGTTAGACAACGTATCACCAATGTATAATAAATAGGGTTTAAAACTAAAAGTTAATCTCGATAGCATTGCGCAACAGTTTCACTTTTCCATCGTTTTCCATTTGTTTTAGCAGCCTTGAAATAACCACACGAGAAGAATTTAAATCGTTTGCAATTTGCTCGTGAGTTAAATTGAGTGTTTTACTTTGGAACGCGTTTTTTTGTTTAATTAAATAGTACTCCAATCTTTCATCCATTCCATGAAAAGCTACGCTGCGTAAGGCATCCAATACCTCCTGATAGCGATTTCGGTATGATTCAATCACGAAATAATACCAACTTTTATGTTTAATCATCAAGTCGTCCATCAGTTCTATAGGAATCATAATGGCCTCTACATCTTCAATGGCAATGGCCTCTAAATCACTTTTTCTATTTCGTGCAGCACACACAAAAGACAATGCACAAGCTTGCCCGGGTTCTAGGTAGTACATGAAAAATTCTTCACCATCTTCTCCATTGGTAAATAGTTTTACACGCCCTCTGGTAACCAACATGGTTGATTTTAAATACTGCCCACTGCGCATGATTTCATCTCCTGCTCTAAACTGTTTAACAACAGCTTTCGATGCAATCGATTGTTTTAACGCATCATCAAATTGAGGATAAAATTTATTCAGTAACGCTAAAATGTCTGTCATGTTTTAAAATTCCAAGTTGTTAGTGATATTATATAAACTTCTTTTATAAAGTTGAACGGTGTTTTCTAAACCATAATACAATGCATCTGCAATTAGTGCATGGCCAATGCTTACCTCTAATAATCCGGGCACGTGTTGCGCGAAATAGGCTAAATTTTCTAAAGATAAATCATGTCCTGCATTCAAGCCTAAGTTTAATTCTTGCGCTTTTTTTGCAGCTTCAATAAATAGCGCTATTGCTTTTTCTTTTTGGATTGAGTATTGATGCGCATAACTTTCCGTGTAAAGTTCAATGCGGTCGGTGCCGGTTTCTTTAGCTCCTTCTACCATTTTAATGTCCGCATCAACAAAAATACTGGTGCGTATTCCGTTTGATTTAAATAAAGCAATGGTCTCCTTTAAATAGCTTTTATTAGAGATGGTATCCCAGCCGTGGTCGCTGGTAAGCTGTCCTTCAGCATCTGGTACTAATGTTACTTGAGTAGGTTTTGTGGCCAATACCAAATCAATAAATTTTTGCTCTTTAGGATTACCTTCTATATTAAATTCTGTGGTAAGTACCTTGGTTAATTCGTAAACATCGGCATACCTAATATGGCGTTCATCTGGGCGAGGATGCACTGTAATGCCATCAGCCCCAAAACGTTCAATATCGATGGCTGTTTTTACCACGTCAGGATTGCTTCCACCTCTTGAGTTACGTAAGGTGGCTATTTTATTAATGTTTACCGATAACTTCGTCATGTATATTGTAGTGTCAATCAATTTCAAAAATAATCGAATTAAGTACTTTAAACCTAAATTTTATTATTAAATAAGAATACCTCACATTTGTAGCAATGTACACAACTGCACTCCTGTTTGTTATTAGTTTTTTTATAGTAAGTTATACCTATTTCGGGTATGCTGTTATTGTGGGTATTTTGTCTCGTTTAAAACGTGCAAGTAAAGTGGGTGTGCATAGTTTGGATGAATCTTTTGAACCACATGTAGCATTGGTTATTCCTTGCTATAATGAAAAACACTTGTTGTTAGATAAAGTTCAAAATTGCCTGAATTTACAATATCCTAAATCAAAATTAAACATCGTTTTTATAACCGATGGAAGTAATGATGGAAGTGAGAGATTACTTAATAGCATTGAAGGTGTACAGGTGTTTCATCAACCTGAAAGAAAAGGGAAAGCCGCTGCTGAAAACCGTGCAATGTCTTTGATTAAAGAGGATATTGTGGTGTTTTGTGATGCCAATACAGCACTAAACGAGTTAGCTATAAAAAATATCGTGAGACATTTTGCAGATGAAAAAGTAGGAGCAGTAGCTGGAGAAAAGCGGGTGATAACAACAACTAAAAATACAGCATCAGCAGCAGGTGAGGGAGTGTATTGGAAATATGAATCGTGGTTAAAGAAACAAGATAGCGAGTTGCACACCACAGCGGGGGGGGCCGGGGAATTAATCGCTTTCAGGAAATCGTGTTTTACAACTTTAGAAGAAGATACCATATTGGATGATTTTGTTGCCAGTATGCGCATTGCCATAAATGGGTATAAAGTGGTTTATGAGCCGGAAGCATATGCACAAGAAACGGCAAGTGCAAATGTAAATGAGGAAATTAAAAGGAAAATACGTATTGCTGCAGGAGCTTGGCAGGCTTTGTTCAGATTGCCTAAAGCTCTCAATCCTTTTCATGATGCTTTGCTTACATTCATTTATGTATCGCACAAAGTATTGCGTTGGAGTTTGGCTCCATTGGCATTAATCGTGATGTTACCAGCTGCTTACTTATTGCATATAAATATTGGCGGTTGGTTTAGTTTATTGTGGATAGGACAACAACTGTTTTATTTATTTGCCTTATTAGGTAAAATGTTTGAACACAAACAGCTTCGTATCAAATTGTTTTTTATTCCGTATTATTTTGTGGTAACCAATTATTGTATGATAGCCGGATTTATTCGGTTTTTAAAAGGAAACCAAAGTGTAAAATGGGAAAAAGTAACACGCGCTTAATCCAGAAACAAACAAACCAGTAACTAATAACTAATAACAAGTCAACCCATCGCACTTCGTAGCTTCTGCGAAGAAGTGAATAACCAAACACCAATGAACAAAATAGAACACATAGGCATAGCCATTAAAAGCGCAGAAGTATCGGTTCCATTATTTAACAAGTTGTACAACATTGAGCCATACAAAATAGAAGAGGTAGAAAGCGAGCACGTAAAAACAATATTTTACCAGGTTGGTCCTAATAAAATGGAATTGTTAGAAGCTACTTCTCCTGATAGCGCTATTGCAAAATTTATAGAGAAAAAAGGAGAAGGTATACATCACATTGCGTATGATGTAGAAGATATTTATGTCGAAATGGAGCGCCTAAAAGCAGCAGGTTTTGTGTTTATTAACGAGCAGCCTAAAAACGGTGCTGATAATAAATTAATAGCCTTCTTGCATCCCAAATCAACCAATGGTGTGTTGATTGAATTGTGCCAGGAACGCAAGTAATCATAACCTTTTGTTATTCACCTAAAATTTACACCCGTACCTGCCATAAATTAATATCTTCGCACCTCAAAATTTTAGTGCGTTGAATTTACAGCAGTTGATTGGCCTATACAGCCAGAGTGAGAAATATGCAACATTAGCCGCAGCTTTAAATCAAAGTAAAACGGATGTGGTGCACCTTAAGGGTTTAGTTGGTTCGGTGGATGCCGTGCTGGCCGCAACTTATTATGCCCAAACCAATCGTTCGCAGTTGTTTGTTTTTAATAACCAGGAAGATGCCCGTTACTTTTATGCCGATTTAGAGAATTTGCTCGAAGGTAAAACGGTCCTTTATTTTCCACCATCATACCGCAAACCATTTGTAGTTTCACAACAGGACAGTACGCAAGTGTTAGAACGTGCCGAGGTGCTAAACCGATTAAACCAACACAGCACAACCGGTGAGTTAGTGGTTACTACAGCCGAGGCGCTTTGCGAGTTGGTAATAGGTGAAAAGGAGCTTACCCAAAATACATTCGAGCTTAAAGTAGGGCAGGGGTTTGATCTGGAATTTTTTATGGAATTCCTTACCGAACATCATTTCGAACGTGCCGATTTTGTTTACGAAGCCGGACAGTTTAGTATTCGTGGTGGGATTGTAGATGTATTTTCGTTTAGTAACGACCAGCCTTATCGCATTGAACTTAACGGAGAAGAAATTGAAAGCATACGTACGTTTGATCCCAACACGCAGCTTTCTGTTAAAAAAGTAGATCGCTTTTTTATCATACCCAACGTACAAAAAGAAACGGCATCAAGCCAACGTAATTCTATTTTTAGTTACTTACAAAACGATACCATAGTTTGGACTTTAGATGCAGCTTTCTCACTACAACAAATAGAATTGGGTTGGGAAAAAGCTTTAAATGTTATTGAAAAATACAATCCTGAGGATGGTGATGGTTCACTTGAACCCATCGAACATTTATTTGATACACCTCAAGGAATCATCAACCAATTAAAAAAATACCACATTGTTGAGTTTGGTACCCGTACCAAATTTAAAGCATCAACAAGTATCAATTTTGAAATCAGTCCGCAGCCGTTGTTTCACAAAAACTTCAAAATGCTGATTGAAAACCTGAAACAAAATCAAGCCAATAATTTAACCAATTTAATATTCAGCGACAGCAGCCGTCAAGTTGAACGATTATATACCATTTTTGACGATTTAGATAAAGACGTAAAGTTTGAACCACTTTATCATGCACTATCAAAAGGTTTTATTGATTCCGATGTTAACTTGGCGTGTTACACAGAGCATCAAATATTCGACAGATTTTACCGTGGTAAGGTGCGTAATAGTTATAGCAAAAGCCGCATCATTACATTAAAAGAACTGCGCGATTTAAAGCCCGGAGATTTTGTAACACACATCGACCATGGTGTGGGGCGTTTTGCCGGGTTAGAAAAAATTGAAATCAACGGACGTATTCAAGAAGCCGTTCGTTTGGTGTATCGCGATAATGATTTGTTGTATGTAAGCATCAACTCTTTGCATAAAATTAGCAAGTTTGTAGGTAAAGATGGTAACGAGCCTCGTGTACATAAATTGGGTAGTGATGTTTGGGAGAAGGTAAAAAACAACACCAAGAAAAAGGTAAAAGACATTGCACGTGATTTGATAAAACTTTACGCCTCACGCAAAGCACAAGATGGTTTTGCATACTCGCCTGATAATTACATGCAGGTAGAGTTAGAAGCGAGTTTTATGTATGAAGATACGCCCGATCAAAGTAAAGCAACAGCAGATGTCAAGAAAGATATGGAAAGTCCACACCCAATGGACAGATTGGTTTGTGGTGATGTGGGTTTTGGTAAAACAGAAGTGGCCATACGTGCTGCATTTAAAGCGGTATGTGACAGTAAACAAGTAGCAATTTTAGTACCAACTACTATTTTGGCGAATCAACATTACCGCACGTTCAAAGAACGTTTAAAAGGTTTTCCTTGCAATATTGATTATGTAAATAGATTTCGTTCTGCTGCTGAACAAAAGGAAGTGAAAAGAAAGGTTGCCGAAGGGCAGGTTGATATTTTAATTGGCACACACAAGTTATTGAGTAAAGATATTAAGTTTAAAAATCTGGGCTTAATGATTATTGATGAGGAACAAAAATTTGGCGTAGCTGCAAAAGAAAAATTAAAAGCATTTAGGGTAAATGTTGATTCTTTAACACTGACGGCTACACCTATTCCGCGCACCTTACATTTTTCATTAATGGGTGCAAGAGATTTGTCGGTAATCAATACACCTCCTGCTAACCGCCAACCCGTAACTACTGAATTACATAGTTATAGCGATGATTTGGTGAAGGAAGTAATTATGGCCGAAGTTGAGCGTGGGGGACAAGTGTTTTTTGTGCATCATCGTGTTAAAGATATTTATGAGTTGGCCGATAGAATTATGCGTATTTGCCCCGGTGTAAAAGTGGGCGTTGCGCATGGACAATTAGAAGGCGATAAACTGGAAGATGTAATGCTGAAGTTTATTGAAGCCGATTATGATGTGTTACTGGCCACAACAATTATTGAGAGTGGTTTGGATATTAGCAATGCCAATACCATCATTATTAACAATGCGCATATGTTTGGGTTAAGTGATTTACACCAAATGCGTGGACGTGTTGGGCGAAGCAATAAAAAGGCATTTTGTTATTTAATGGTGCCAAGCATGCACACCCTTACCAATGACGCCCGCAGAAGGTTACAAGCCATTGAAGAGTTTAGTGATTTGGGAAGTGGATTTAATGTGGCCATGCGCGATTTAGACATCCGTGGTGCAGGTAATTTACTAGGTGGCGAACAAAGTGGTTTTATTGCTGAAATTGGTTTTGAGATGTACAATAAAATTTTGGATGAAGCTATTCAGGAATTAAAAGAAGATGAGTTTGCTGAGTTGTTTAAAGAAGAACAAATTCATAAAATAGAAGCCAAAGATTGTACCATTGAAACTGATTTAGAAGCCTTGATTCCGGATGATTACGTGCGTAACATAGCCGAACGTTTAAGCTTATACAATGAACTTTCTTCATTAACTACCGATGCACAATTGGATCAGTTTGCTTTACAGTTAAAAGACCGTTTTGGCGAATTACCTCCGCAAGTTTGGGATTTAATTGAAATGATTAAACTGCGTGAGTTGGCCAAGCAATTAGGATTCGAAAAAATTGTAATGAAAAACAGTGGCTTTGCTGCTTATTTCCCTGACGAGAAAAAACAGGCTTATTACCAAAGTGTATTATTTACTAAGATGCTCACTTTTGTGCAGCATAATGCGCAACGTTGTAAACTAAAACAAACACCTAAAAGTTTAATCTTGGGTGTACAACATATTGCAGGTATTGGGCATGCCAAAAAACTATTGAGTGATATTTTAGCGAATACGTAATAAAACCAACTCATCACTATTATTTGATGAATTGGTTCCTATTTAAAACTCATAATCAACAACCCTGCGCTCACTTCTTGCCTCCGCAATAAAGGGCATTACAGCCTTGTGTAACGGGTGGTTGGCGTAAAAATCTAACGCCTCTTTACTTTCAAATTCGCTGTATAAAACCACATCCACACTTTCTACCGAGTGTAAAAAATCAAAACCAACTTCCAGTTTAATACAACCTTCAATTTTACCGTTTAAGTCTTCTAGTTTTTGTTTGATGGCTTTAGCATTTTCTGCTTTACTCATGCCATTGGCTTCATCTTTTAATTTCCAAAATACAATGTGCTTAACCATGTTGTTTAATTTATAATTCCTAACCAATTAATTTTGTTGCTGCGTGAAATCCCGGCCGGATTAATGCCAGGTTTTCCTTCAGGTATTTCAATGTTTAACTTTTTATAATAATCAACCCAAGCTTTAAAATAGAAATTGCTGTTGGGTGTTTTAAAAGTCATGGGTTTTAATTCAAAAAATGGGTTGTTTTGGTTTGATGATTTAAATGCATCATAAATCAACTCGCTGCAATAATATTTTTGATTGTTGTATAAGAATGGTTCATCATAAGCCACACCAATTTGTTTGATAGCAAATGAAATAGCACTGTCAATTAAGTGATGATGTTCAGGCTTAACTCGACCTAAATACAAAGGGTTGGTGGAGCGCTTTTTGAAGTTTTGATAAGTAGTTAATGTAACAGCTTTGCCGATGGCTTCAATGATGTAAATACTATCGTGCTTAATATAAACCAAACCAATATGCGAAAATTTCAAGCTGTC
Source organism: Bacteroidota bacterium (assembly GCA_041302975.1). Taxonomy (GTDB): domain Bacteria; phylum Bacteroidota; class Bacteroidia; order UKL13-3; family UKL13-3; genus UBA6183. Next base: position 19,612 of record JBFYQC010000213.1, on the reverse strand, counting down.
TCTGCCAAAAGTAACTTGCTCTATGGCCTCACACAATGGTCCACAATCTATGTTTTGAAACACTAAATCGCCTTGCTTAAAAGATGATTGTGCAAATGAGATTTTACCAGCAATCACCAACAACATAATTAGGTATATAAATTGTTTCATTTTTTAACAGATATGATTTAAATATCGTTTACAAACTTTTGTTTAATTAACGGATATGTAAACACGCTTATTAAGATGATAGTTGCACCAACATAAAATCCGGTACTCATATACTCTGTGTCGCCAAATAATATTAAAGAAAATACTATGCCATAAACAGGCTCTAGGTTGTTGGTAATGATTACGGTTAGCGGACTAAAATGTTTTAAGATTTCAACACTCCATGTAAAAGCAACTATGGTACAAAGTACACTTAAAATAAGTAGTCCAATGCCATCACTAAGCCCAATTGATGGTAGCTCAAATCCATCTGCATCCATACCAAATTTAGCTAGTGTAATAAAAACAAGGGCTCCCAAAAACTCGTAAAAAGTTATTTTGTACGCTCCATGCGTAATTATTAATTTACCATTGTAAACACCGAAAAATGCACCGGTAAGTGCAGCTAAAACGCCATAAACAAGCCCTGCTAATTGGTCGGTTTCAAACTTGAAAATAATCCCCAAGCCAATTACCAGTATAATGCCGTAAATAAAATCACCCCAAAAGAATTTTTTTTTAAGTAAAAGAGGTTGCATTAAGCTGGCAAATAAGGTTAAGGTACTAAACCCTGCCATGGTAACACTTACGTTACTTACTTTAATGGCGTTGTAAAAAAAGTACCAATGCAAACCAACTATAGTACCAATCGAACCTAGGTGTAACATCGATTTTAAACCCATGCTTACCGGTTGCTTGAGGTACCACATAAACAGTAGCAAGCCAACAAGTGAGATAGCCAATCTATACCAAACCAAATCTAAAGCCCCAAAAGAAATAAACTTTCCTAATACAGGCGTAAATCCCCAAAGTAAAATAATAATGTGTAGTTGAATAAACTTGTTTACTTGCATAAGTTATTTTGGCGCTGCTTTAGTCATTAGAAGTGCGATAATCATAAATAATACATTAGGTATCCAAACGGCAATTGCAGGTGGCAATACATTGGTTACGCCTAAGGTGTTAAATACTTGTATCACCAATAAAAATGTAAATGTTAAAAATATGCCTATGCCTAAGTGTAAGCCTGTGCCACCCCTACTTTTACGTGATGAAATAGCAACAGCTAAAAGGGTTAAAATAAAAAACGAAAATGGCGTAGCAATCCGTTTATACAACTCTACATAATACTTACTAATACTTGCCGAACCTTTTTCTTTTTCTCGCCTGATGTATTCGTTCAACTCAGGATTGGTCATGGATGAAACAAACTGTGATTTTACAACAAATTCATCTGGACTTATTCTGAGCGAGGTGTCAAGTGTGTTTCCTTTTTCTATTATTTCAATCCCATTTTTAAATAATCTTCTCTGATAGTATTCAAGTCGCCAGTTTTGTGTTTCCCTGTTCCATAATAACCTATTTGCAAATACCCTTTGGCTTACCTTGTAGTTGTCAAATCGCTCTAAAGAAACATTATATCCTGTACTATCTAAATAATTAAACGATTCCATATGGAGTATGGTTCCAGGCTCTATCACACAACTAATGTTGTTACTTTGTGTGGTCTTTTTTTCCTTAATCCAAGCCTCTTCAAAGGCATAACGTTTTTTATCACAATACGGAATTACCCATGTGTTTAAGTACAAAAATACAGCAGCCAAAATAGTTGCCGCTATTAGGTATGGACGTAAAAATCTTCTGTAACTGATTCCACTGTTCAGTATGGCAATAATTTCGCTGTTTTGCGCGAGTTTACTGTTAAAAAACATGGCACTTAAAAACACAAATATTGGGCTGAACATGCCAAAGAAATAAGGTAGAAAGTAGATATAATAATCAAATACTACCGTAAAAAATGGTGGTTTACGTTTTAAAAAGTCATCAATTTTTTCACTGATATCAATAAAAATAGCAATAAGTGAAAACAAGCCCAATGTAAAAACAAAGGTTACAAGAAACTTTTTTATGATGTATCTATCGAGTGTTTTCATCTGTTTGCTGCTTGGTTTGGCAACCCTGCAATAATAGTGCGCAAATTTATTTTTTATGAATTTAGTTCGTTCTCCCCTTTACAATCGGGTGGTGATTTGTTTCAGGATCTGAGTTTTCCAGGCCGAGAAGTCGCCTTCAATAATGTGTTTGCGGGCTTCTTTTGCAAGCCACAAATAAAACATTAGGTTTTGCCTGCTGGCAATTTGCGCACCAAGGTTTTCGCCCGTATGAATCAAATGTCTTAAATAAGCCTTGCTATATTCCGGTGTAAAAGGTTCATCCAACGGGCTGTAATCAAATTGCCACTTTTGGTTTTTAATATTAATAACACCTTGGCTGGTAAAGATAAATCCATGACGTGCATTACGTGTAGGCATTACACAATCAAACATATCAATACCTAATGCAATACACTCTAAAATGTTTTGAGGAGTACCAACACCCATTAAATAGCGTGGTTTTTCTTTGGGTAAAATACCACAAACCAATTCGGTCATTTCATACATGTCTTCTGCAGGTTCACCCACGCTTAATCCCCCAATGGCATTACCTGCGCGGCCTTGCTCGGCAATAAACTCAGCCGATTGTTTACGTAAATCTTTGTAAACACTACCTTGTACAATTGGAAATAAGTTTTGTTCAATACCGTATAACGGTTCCGTTTTATCAAATTGATCAATGCATCTTTTTAACCAACGATGGGTCATGTGCATAGAACGTTTTGCATAATCGTACTCACAAGGGTATGGTGTGCATTCATCAAAAGCCATTACAATATCAGCACCAATTGTTCTTTGAATATCCATTACATTCTCGGGAGTAAACTGATGTTTACTGCCGTCTAAATGGGATTTAAATTCTACACCTTGTTCGCTAATTTTTCTGATATCGTTTAATGAAAAAACCTGAAATCCTCCACTATCAGTAAGCATGGGTCTATCCCAATTCATAAATTGGTGTATACCTCCAGCTTTATTAATTACCTCAAGCCCCGGACGTAAATACACATGGTAAGTATTGGCCAAAATAATTTGCGCATTCACATCAGTTTTTAGCTGTTGTTGATTTACATTTTTTACCGTGGCTTGTGTACCTACAGGCATAAAAATTGGCGTTTCTATAGGGCCACGACCCGTTTGTAACACACCTGCGCGGGCATGGGTGTGGGTGTCTGTTTTTAGTAAATTAAAATTCATGATTTAGCGTGCGAAGGTAATGTCTAATGGCTTATCCTTCAAAGTGCAAAGAAAATTGAATTAATTGAGGCACCAAACGATCTATTGATTCGGTGTAAATGTAACCATCATGGTAAAGGCTATTGCCAATGGTGTTGCAAAACTTAATTTCCGGAGAAAATTTGAAATATTCGAAATACATGTCTAAACCAAATCCTGCCTCGTAACCAAATGAAACCGGTTTAAGTGAAACTACCGGTTTGGTGATGCTTCTGTCTTGTTTTACTGTTGAAGCTAAATCATAACTTCCCCTAAATCCTCCAATTACATATACGCGAACATTTTTTCTTCGGTCGGATTTAAATTTAACCAGCATGGCGGCATCGCAATAAGCCGATTCGATTTCTGTTGTTTTTTTACTGTTCTGAAATTCGTAATTGATATTACGTTGTACGAAAGAAATTACGGGAAACAATAGACGCAAATCCCAATTGCTGCCTAAGTGTAAGTTGGTTATAGCGCCAAGTCCAATGCCGGGGAAAGTAACCGAATTAATGTTTTTTACCGTATCAAAAGGAGTACGTTCAGTGCGTCTATCAATGCGCACACGGCCGGTGTTTGTACCAATGGTAAAACCAAAGTGCAGTCGTTTGTTATCGTATTGCTCCATGTTGGCTTGGGCAAACATATCAAAACCACACAACAGTGTTAGTATTGTTATTCCTATTTTATAGCGGTGTATAACGTGCAAATTCCGAATGTTAAAGGTTGAATTTTGATGTTGTTGTATCCTGCGTTTTTTAAATATGCGGCAAAGTTTTCTCCTTCTGGGAAATGCTCTACAGATTCAGGTAAATAAGTATAAGCTGTTTTACTTTTACTTATTAAGCCGCCCCAACCCGGCAAAATGTACTTAAAGTAAAAGTTGTACAGCTGCTTGAAGGGAAACGATTTTGGTTTGCTGAATTCTAAAACAGCCAACTTTCCGCCCTTACGGGTAACTCTGTACATTTGGTTGATACCTTGTTGTAAAAATTCGAAGTTACGCACTCCAAATGCAACGGTAATAGCATCAAATTTATTGTCTTCAAAAGGTAAATTTGCTGAGTCTGCTTGCTGCAAGGTGATTTTACCATTAAGTGCTTTATTACTTATTTTATCTCTACCTACTTGTAACATCTGGTTACTGATGTCGATCCCAGTTACATGATCTGGATTAAGCTTTAAAGCAGCAATAGCAAGGTCTGCAGTGCCTGTTGCCACATCTAAAATTTGTTTGGGGTTAACCTCTTTTAACGAGTTGATGGCTTTTTTGCGCCATATTTGGTCAATTCCCATGGATAAGAAACGATTTAGAAAATCGTACTTGGGAGCTATGCTGTCAAACATTTGCTCAACTTGCTCACGCTTACTACTTTGTGCGTCTTTGTATGGCTTAACTTCTATCAAAATCGTAAAAAATTGAGTGCAAAAATAAGGTATTCCGTTTAGGTTGTTAGCTTTGTAAAATTATTACATGGAAATTAAACAAGTAAAGTTCGTAAAAAGTTCGGCAGATTTGGCGGGTTGTCCCGAAGGTCTTTTCCCGGAATATGTATTTACCGGAAGAAGTAATGTAGGTAAATCATCTCTTATAAACATGATTGTAAATAGGAATGAAATGGCCCGTACTTCATCAAACCCGGGGAAAACCATAACCATAAACCATTATTTGATAGACGATAAGTGGTATTTGGTTGATTTACCTGGTTATGGTTATGCGCGTAGAAGTAAAACCTTACGCTCTAAGTGGGAAGATTCTATGGAAGATTACATCAGAAACAGGGAGCAATTGCAATTGGTTTTTATTTTGGTTGATAGCCGTATTGATCCTCAAAACAAAGATTTAGACTTTATTAATAGCGTGGCCGAATGGGGTGTACCGTTGGCTGTAATTTTCACCAAAACAGATAAAAATAAACAATCTGACACTGCGAAAAATATCAATAAATTTAAAGCTGAGTTATTAAAAAACTGGGAAGAGCTACCATTAATGTTTCAAACCTCATCGCTTAAAAAGCGAGGTAGAGAAGAAATATTGAGTTTTATTGATGAATGTAATAAAAACTATTACGCTTCAAGATAAGTGTTAAACTAAAAAAAACAAATCACTCGCAATGCCGTCAGCTAAAATTCGGGCTTGTGGTGTTAGTTTAAAAACGATTTTGTCATCTATTATTTTTTGTTGATGAATGTATGGCTCAATTTTTTGTTTCAAAATTGTAGTGTAATGTTCACCAAACCTAGATTTTATTTCTGCCCAATTGCATCCCCAAATGGTTCTAAGGCCGGTCATGATGTACTCGTTAATCTTGTTTTCAGGAGTTAGTATTTCAATTTCAATTGGTAATTTTCCGAGCAATAATTGTTTCATATACAGTTGGTTGTTAGCAATATTCCAACTTCTTTGTGATCCATTAAAACTATGTGCCGATGGACCAATACCTAGATATGGTTTATTCTGCCAATAACTGGTGTTATGGATAGCATATTCTTTATTCCGCGCAAAGTTACTTATTTCGTATTGCTCAAATCCAAATCTACCAAATTGGTTAATCATTATTTCAAATTGCTCAGCTGCTTTTTCTTCATCAAGTGCTGGTAATTTCCCTTTTTTGATGTGGCTTTGCAAGGCCGTTTGTGGCTCAACGGTTAAACAATAAGCCGAAACGTGATTAAGTCCAAGTTCGTTTACCTTATTTAAATTTTTTATCCAGTTTTGGTTTGATAGGGTAGGACCACCATAAATTAAATCAATACTAATCTTGTCAAACCCAAAATCCTGAATAAGTTTAATGCTGTCTTCTGCCTCATGTTCTTTGTGTGCCCTGTTCATCCACAACAAATCTTCATTAAAAAAACTTTGAACACCCATACTAAACCTATTTACGGTTGTTTGTTTTATGGCATTTAGTTTTTCGGTTGTAATATCGTCAGGATTGGCTTCTATAGTGATTTCTGCGTTTTCTTCTACAGCAAAGTGCTTGTATACGTTTTCAAATAACTCTTGTAAAAGAGGTGCACTTAAAATACTGGGAGTGCCCCCTCCAACGTATATACTTGTTAAACGTTCGTTTGGTAATTCATGTTTACGTAATTTTAACTCCAAGGTAATGGCTTTAACCATATCGGCTGCATAGTGCGTTTGCGTGCTAAAATGAAAGTTGCAGTAGTTACAAGCTTGTTTGCAAAATGGAATATGAATATAAAGCGATGCCAATATGTTGTGTTATTACAGAGATAAATCGTTTAATTTGAAAAGTGCCACAAAGGTATTTTAAAATAATTGTATTGTTGGTTGTGCTGCAAATAAATACAGCATACCCGCAGGCTATATACCAAATGAAGTGGTTACCCGATAGTGCCTCTGCTTTTGTGATAAACAAACTGTTGACAAATGAAAATGCGCGTTTAGATTCTATGCAGTGTATTCAAAAGGTTAACCAAGTCATACATAAACTAGCCGAGCAATCGTACCTTACTGCAAGTGTATCAAATATCAAATTCAGCGATTCGGTTTGTACTATTGCCATTCACTTGGGCAATGCTTACAAATGGATTAAGCTGTCGGGTGGTAATGTTCCGGAAGAGATACTTTCGGCCAGTGGTTGGCGACAAAATTTGTTTTACAATCAGTTATTTAATCATCAAGTATATGTTCAAAAAATAGCTCAAATAATCAGCTATTTGGAACAAAATGGTTATCCCTTTGCGCAAGTAAAACTGGATAGTGTGCAAGTAATTAATGACGGAATATCAGCGTTGCTAAATTTAGATAAAGGTGATTTGGTAAAGTTCGATACCATTGAAATTATTGGAGATGCAAGTATTAAAAGTTGGTATGTAGCCAAATATTTAGGGATTAAAAAAGAAGGCTTATATAACGAACAATTGTTAAAACGCATTGATGCTAGATTAAGTCAATTGCCATTTCTTCAAATTACACGTTCATCATTAATATATTTTGTGGGAACAACAGCTAAACCCGTAGTGTATTTAACCAACAAAAAAAGTAGTAGTATTGATGGTATTATTGGTTTTGCTCCAGGTAGTGATAACAACAAAGATAAATTACTTATAACAGGAGAAGCCAATTTGAAATTACAAAACCTGTACGGCACTGGAAAGGCTTTTGATTTGGCATTCAGAAGTTTTTTAAATGGATCGCAAGAGCTAAAAACGCGCATAACCTGGCCGTATATAGCACGCAGCAATGTTGGGGTTGATTATGAGTTAAACCTACTGAAATTTGACAGCACTTTTTTAGATGTAAAACAAGATATTGGCCTACAGTATAGGTTTGTTGGAATTGATTACATCAAGGTGTTTTACAGCATACAAAATACCTCTTTGTTAAATGTAGATACCAATACCATAAAAGTAACCAAAGCTTTACCTCAATCAAACGATTTAACAGTGAATTTATACGGATTAAATGCTAAAGTAGTTCGTTACGATTATTACCTAAATCCGAGAAAAGGTTTTGGGTTTGATGTTTCAGCAGCGGTTGGTTCAAAACAAATTATTCGTAATCCTACGGTAGATGCAATTAAATTTGTCCAGCCGGATGGTTCTTTGAAAAGTGTGTATGATACCATCAAGTTGTCCTCCACACAGTACAGGCTATTGTTTAAAGGAGATGTGTTTATACCACTTTCACAGCGCAGTACCATAAGGCTTGAGGGTAATTTAGGGCACGTTCAAAGTCCTGTGTTATTTTTTAGTGAGTTATTCAGACTTGGTGGAATTCGCACACTAAAAGGATTCGATGAACAAGCTATATTTGCTTCATCATACGGGATATTAAATACAGAGATTAGATATTTGTTACAGCAAAATAGTCATGTAATGATATTTTGGAATGGCGCTTGGTATCAAAACTTAACCAGGAATCCAATTATTGAAGATACTCCATATGGTTTTGGCGCAGGGTTGAATTTTGAAACTGGTGCAGGAATATTTTCTTTGTATTATGCCGTAGGTAAACAATTTAACAACAATTTAGAATTTAACAAGGCCAAAATTCATTTTGGCTTTGTGAATTATTTTTAAATGAGATTAGTAATCATATATATCGTTATTCTATTTAATGTGCTTTTCGGAATTGGTGCGTTGGCGCAACAAAATGCCGATAGCTTTAACTTTTCTGCTGATACTTCATACGTAAGCGACAGCTTGTATACAGATAGTATTTACCACATTACAAATGCCAGAAAAGGCGTCTCATATGGGTTGATGGACACCCTTAGCAACGACACAATATTGAACGGTATTTTTAAAAGTTATACAACAATTAATAACCAATATATAGAGCGAAAAGTTGCACGTAAAAATTTACCAACTGTTAAGGAAATTAAGTTACGTGATGTTGATCAAAACAAGTGGAAGTTCATAATCATCATACTTATTTTGGGCTATGTTGCTTTTGTTAGAATATCTAATTCAAATAATTTTAGAACTTTTATTTTGTCTGTATTTAACTTGAAACTAAGTCGTAAAATCTGGGAAGATCAACGGTCTTTTTTCGGATTTGTTATTATACAGTTGTTCGCTATTTATTTGTTTATAGCCGCTATGTTTGTCTCAAATTACATGGAGTTAAAACACTTATTGTTTTTTGAAAATTACAGTATTCAGTTTGGTGTTGTTTTACTTGTTTTAGCTGTTGTTTATTTAGCAAAGTTTTTATTACATTATATACTAGGCGTATTATTGCAAATGAAAAATTTGGCGGTAGGTTTTGTTAGTAATACGATTTCCGTGAATAATTTTGTAGCTTTAATCATATTTCCAGTAACAGTATTTAGTATATACGCAAACAATCCCTTACTGGCTGGAGTACTCTCTCAAACCATCATAGCTATTTTCTTTTTTAGTGTAATTTACCGTGTTGTCCGAATTGTACTTTTAAGTAATAGTTTTTTCAGTTTCCCAACATTTTATTTATTTCTTTATCTTTGCGCACTTGAAATAGCACCTTGGTTTATTATTGTTAAATTTTTAAACAATTATCACACTTGAAAAACGCCAAAATAAAAAGTATCATTATTTCTCAACCTAAACCAGAGTCTGATAAGTCTCCATACTTTGAGTTAGCCAAACGCTTAAACTTAAAGATGGATTTTAGGCCTTTTATTACAGTGTCGCCTATTCCTTTCAAAGAATTTAAAACTCAAAAAGTGAATATTTCAGAATACACGGCTATTATACTTAACTCTCGCAATTCGGTTGATCACTTTTTTAGAATGTGCGCTGAAGCCAAGATAGAAATGCCCCCTGAGACCAAGTATTTTTGTGTAAATGATAGTATTGCTAATTATTTGGCTAAGTACATTCAGGTACGAAAACGTAAAGTTTTCACTGGGAAATCTACAGAAGTTGAGTTGCTTAATGTAGTAAAAAATCATCCAACAGAAAATTACCTCTTTCCATGTAGCGACTGGCGTAAGCCTGATATAGAAAAATTCATGAAGAAGAATAAAATTAAGTACAAAGAAGCATTCTTTTATCGTATTGTATCTTCTGATTTAAGTGATTTAACAAACGTAAACTACGATATCATTTGCTTTTTTAGTCCTGCGGACATACGTTCTTTGTTCGAAAATTTTCCTGAATTTAAACAAAATAACACACTAATTGCGGCATGGGGTGCCACCACAGTAAAAGCAATTACAGATTCGAAATTAACAGTTAACATAATGGCTCCGAGTCCCGAAAGCCCTAGTATGATAATGGCCTTGGATAAATATATTGAATCGAACAACAAAAAAGTTTAACTTGTTATACCTTGAATTTTAAGCGGCAACACTTGTGTTGCCGCTTTTTTGTTTTAAAAAACCATTTGATTTATAAAAAATATGTTGTATACTTGTTTATCAAAAATAAACAACACCATATTAATCGCATGAAGAAACTACTTCTAGGTATATTATTAGCAGCCAGTGCAAGTTCTGTTTTTGCTCAACAAGATGCTCAATTTACGCAGTTCTTCCGCAATAAACTTAATTACAATTCAGCATATGCTGGAAGTGAAGAAGGTAAAATTTGTGCTTCGCTACTATATCGTACGCAGTGGTTAGGTTTTGGTTCAAAAGAAAAGGGAGAAAGCCCTTCAACATTTGGGGGTAACATTCATGCCCCTCTATTCAATGGTCAATTAGGAGTAGGTTTAAACATTTTCAGTGATAACCAAGGCTTCGAAAGCACACTTACGCCTACTCTATCTGTGGCTTATCACCATACATTTTCAAATCAACATAAGTTGTCTGCTGGTCTTGGTGTTGGGTTTATTCAAAAATCATTAGATGGAGGTAAGTTAAAGCCGCAAACACAAGGCGATAATGCAATACCAAATGATTTAGTTAATGGTAATTCACTAGATTTAAATTTTGGGCTATACTACCAAATGCCAAACATTGCTGGATTTGATAATGTGTATGTTGGATTGTCTGGTAATCACCTAAATCAAGCACAAGTTAATTATGGTCCAATAAAATACACAGCCGCTATGCACTATTATTTAATGCTTGGTGGAGTTTACGATATGGGTACATTTACAATTGAGCCTAATGTTTTCTTGAAAAATGCAGTGAAAACTTCATTAGACCTAAATGTAATGACAACATACAACGGTAATATCTTAGGTGGTATAACATACCGTACTGTTGATGCAATAGCTTTGCTTGCTGGATATAAGTTTTCAAGCGTATCAAGCGCTATGATATCATACGACTTAACAACAAGTAAATTATCTCAATTTAGTAATGGTACTGTTGAAATTGGTTACAGACATTGTTTTGGCTTCAAAACTGAAAAGCCGATACCAACCATCAGACCTATATATACACCAAGATTTTTATAGTGATTAACAATATATTAGCAATTATCCACGTTAAGAATCTAAAAAAAAGTACAGCAAAATTGTATTTTTAGTCAAAATATATAATTTTGCCTTATTCAAACTAACTATATCATTCCAAAATGAAAAACATCAAATGGTTTATATCTGCCCTGATTTTAACAACACTGTTCGGCTGTGGCATGAGCAGTGACAAGGGCGAACTAACCGGTGTACCTGGAAGAAGAACATGGTTTCACCCACAACCTTACGGGACAATTTATGTTCCTTCAGGGTCAATTCACGTGGGTGCTAATGAGCAAGACATTCCAATGGCTCAGATTGCCCCAAATAGGCAAATCACCATCACTGCTTTTTACATGGATGAAACGGAAATTACAAACAACGAATACCGTCAGTTTGTATATTGGGTTCAAGACTCATTGTTTAGAAATAAACTTGCCGAAACCAACCCAGAGAAATATTTCCATCCCCTTCCTGAAGGTGAGGAAGATGAATCTTTACGCGGGTTAAATTGGGAAGAAAAAATTGATGAGGAAGATGTTAAAGCAACGGAGGATATCAAAAACTTCTTCTATAATCAGGCTGAAACTTATTACAAAGTGAAGCAAATTGATGTGCGCAAGCTAATTTATAGTTATGAGTTTATTGATCAGCGTGCTGCTGCACAAGTTAAACGCCAGAATTGGAAAAATGTAAATCGTGCTGATTTTAAGAAGAAAAAAGAAGTAGAGATCTACCCTGATACATTAGTTTTTATCCGTGATTACACTTATTCATATAATGAACCAATGACTCAGGTTTACTTTTGGCATCCAAAATATGATGATTATCCTGTAGTAGGTGTTAACTGGCATCAAGCAAATGCATTCTGCGATTGGAGAACTAAATATCTTAATTCGTTTTATGCAGATATCCTTGAAAATACGGTAACAAGTTTCCGTTTACCAACAGAATACGAATGGGAATATGCGGCCCGTGGTGGTCGTGATCAAACAATGTATCCATGGGGTGGTCCTTATATTCGTAATGCAAAAGGTTGCGCCTTAGCCAACTTCAAGCCTGGACGTGGTGAGTATAGCTCTGATGGTGGTGTATATCCAATTCGTGTTGCTTCATATTTTCCTAACGATTTTGGTTTGTATGATATGGCTGGTAATCTTGCAGAATGGACAAGTACAGCTTATGCAGAATCAGGCAACTTATTCACACATGATTTGAATCCTGATTTCCAATATGACGCAAAAGAAAGCGATCCTGAAACATTAAAACGTAAAACAATACGTGGTGGTTCTTGGAAAGACGTTGCTTATTTCGTTCAAAACGGTTCTCGCTCATACGAGTATCAAGATAGCTGTAATTCATATGTAGGCTTCCGTTGTGTAATGAGTTACATAGGCCGCTCTAATCGTGACAAAAATTAAGAACACACAAACAACTAACTAATAATAAAATTTAACCTTTTAAAAACAGATTTCTAACATGTCAAGTTCAAACAGTTTCTTCGAAAGTACAGCTTTCAAAAAAGTAATGGCTAAAGTTTACGGTATCGGTGCAGCGGTTGTAATCGTTGGTGCGTTATTCAAAATTTTGCACTGGAAAGGTGCCGACTTTATGCTAATGGTAGGTTTATTAACTGAAGCTTTCTTATTTACTATTTCAGCCTTTGAACCTTTGCACAAAGAAACCGATTGGACTTTGGTTTATCCAGAATTAGCCGGTTTAGATCCAAAAGAAAAAAGCAAAAAGAGCAATGCGTCAGGTACTGTATCTCAGCAATTGGATAAAATGTTAGAAGAAGCAAAAGTTGGTCCTGAGTTAATTCAAAGTTTAGGTAACGGATTAAAAAGTTTAAATGAAAATGTAACCAACCTAAAAGATCTTTCTACTGCCGCAGTTGCAACTGATGAGTACACTAAAAGTGTGCAAACCGCAGCAGCTTCTGTTAATGGTATTAGTAGTTCTTATGCAAAAGCAGTTGATGCTATCGGTGGCTTGATTACAGCTTCAGAAGGATCAAAAGAATATGGTGTTCAAATAGATAGAATGACCAAAAACTTAAGTTCTTTAAATGCTGTTTACGAATTAGAAATTACTGAGTCAAATAACCATTTGAAATCTATCAACGAATTCGTTGGTAATTTATCAAAAGTGGTAACTAATCTATCTGAGACACATTCAGAAACTGAAAATTTCAGAAAAGAAATGGGCAAACTTTCAACTAACTTAACTGCCTTAAACAATGTTTACGGTAATATGTTAGCTGCAATGAATGTTAACCGTTCGGCTAACTAATACTCGTTTTAGTTAAACAATTTTTTTATTGATTCAATAATTATAAACAAGGGAGAATATTAAAGATGGCAGATAGTAATGCATCACCGAGGCAGAAGATGATTAACATGATGTATCTCGTGTTAACAGCGCTATTAGCGTTAAACGTTTCTGCCGAAATCCTGAAAGCTTTCCACTTGGTGGAAGTGAGTATGGCTCGTGCCGGTGATAATATAGAAAAAAAGAACCAAGAATCTTTGGCAGCAATTGCTAAATATAAAGCGGATCACCCTACAGATCCTATTGCAATAGATGCAGAGGCTAAGGCAAAACAAGCCATTGAGGTTTCTAAGGAAGCTGTGAAATATTTCAATGATTTAAAGGAAGAATTAATTGCTGCTACTGGTGGTAGAAAAGAAGATAGCAATGGTGATGGAAAGACGGAGGATGAAGAAATTGTAGGAGCAAGTAATACAGAGATTCATGCTAACATGATGATTGTACAAAAGCGTGGTGAAGAAGTTAAGAAGAAAATTAACGATACCCGTGAAAAATTACTAAATTTAGTTCCTGCAGATAAGCGTGCTGGTATTAAAAGTGATTTAGTTACTCCAGATCCACCCCCACATGAGGGTGCTAAAATTACTTGGGAGTCACAAATGTTTGAGCACACACCTTTAGCTGCTGTTAATACCTTATTAACAAAAACTCAAAATGACATTAAAAATACCGAATCTCAAGTTTTAGATTTTTTCCGTTCTAATCTAACTGGTGATGTTATTGTAATCGACAATTTTAAAGCACAAGTTATTCCAACAAACGGAACTTATGTTTCTGTTGGAAGCAAGTATGCTGCTGACATATTCTTAGCTGCTGCTTCTTCAAAAACTGATGCTACTGTAAGTGTTAACGGTCGTGAAATAAAAAGCGAAGAGGGTATTGGTAAATTTGAGACCAATCCTGGAAGTGAAGGTGAACAAAAATTTAAAGGTGTTATTACAACCAAACGTGCATCGGGTAAAGTTGAACAGTACCCTTTTGAATTTGCTTTTACTGCTGTTAAACCTATTGCGGTGATTGCAGCAACCAAAATGAACGTGGTGTACATTGGTTTAGATAATCCTATTTCGGTTTCTGTTCCTGGATATGCAGCTACTGACATTAGTGTAAGTTTGGAGCCTGCAAGTGCTGGTCAATTAAAACCTGATCCTAAGCAAAAGGGTTCATATTTATTAGCCCTTAATAAGTCAGCAAGTAAGGTTAAAATTGTAGCTTCGGTTAAAGACAGGGGTACAGGTGCTACCAAAAGAATGGGTGAACAAGAGTATCGTGTGCGTATGGTGCCTGATCCAATTCCTGCTTTAGGTACGATCGAGGTGAGTGGTGGTGTAGCTGCTGCACAAATAAAAACTCAGACAGTAGTTCGTGCTCCATTAAAGAATTTTGCGTTTGATGGTGTGAATTATATTCCATACGAGTTTCAGTTTGTAATGATTCCTAAGCGTGGTGGAGCTCCTATAGTTGAAAAAGGTAATGGTCAAATGTTATCATCAAACATGCAAAATGCTTTAGGCAGAGCTGTAAAAGGTGATAAAATTATCATTACTTCAATTAAAGTAAAAGGACCAGATGGTGCAAGACAATTGCCAACACCACTAGTTTTTGATGTGCAATAAGATTATGAAAAAGATAATATTTTTAGTAGTTTCTGCTTTGTCAGTATTGCCTTCAATGGGGCAAGGTGTATATGATGATTTTATATATACGCGTCAGGCTGTAACAGAACGTAAAGTTGTTGATTGGCCATACTTAAGAGAGGCTGATGTTTTATGGGCCAAGCGTATTTGGCGCGTGGTAGATACACGTGAGAAACAAAATCAGCCTATGCAATGGCCCAAAAACCCATTAAATATTATCATTTATAATGCGATTGTTTCAGGAAAACTTACTGCCTACAAAGATGATTCTTTAAATAGTTTCCGTAGTCCTGAAGAATTTGTAAACTATTTTAGTGATAAAAAACCAGATAAGAAGTTGATTGATCCTAATGGTGATCCAGAAGATCCTTCTAACTTTTACATGGATACTATTTTGATTAAATTAGCAGCCACTGATATAAAAAAATATAAAGTGGTAGAAGATTGGATTTTCGACAAAAAAGAATCAAGAATGTATGTGCGTATCATAGCGATTGCTCCAATTGTTGCTCCTAAAGTTGAGGGTGCCGAAATTGGAGAAGTTGAATGGGCTTGGCTTAAATATCATAAAGATGTGAGTGATGCTGATCCTGCTGATGTGAGAAGTATACTTGTTAATATGGAAGTATTCAACCGTCAGAACGATGCAGCTCGTTTAACTTATGATGATTGGTTTGAGCAACGTTTGTTCAGCAGTTACATTGTTAAAGAGGCTAATCCTTATGATGCTGCAATTAAAGAATTTTCTGACTTTAAAGATGATGGTGTTGCTGCTCTACTAGAGTCTGAACGAATTAAGAATGAATTGTTCGAAAAAGAACATGATTTATGGGAATACTAGTATTCTAAATAATAAACAAAAACCCGAACATTGTTCGGGTTTTTTTATGCTTTATTTTTACTATCAATGATGATGGTAACCGGACCATCATTAATTAAACTTATTTTCATATCAGCCCCAAAGACTCCGCTGGGTATTGCTTTATTCAAATTGTTTCCTAATACTTGGTGAAAATTGGTGTATTGTTCTTTGGCTAAATCAGGCCTAGATGCTTTGATATAGCTTGGGCGATTCCCTTTTTTCGTGCTGGCATGTAAAGTAAATTGACTTACTAATAAGATGTCGTAATTCACTTCAATACAACTTAAATTCATTACACCTTGGTTGTCATTAAATATTCTTAGGTTTACAATTTTCTTACTCATCCAATCAAAATCCTCAGCTTCATCACCCTCTTCAAAACCAGCCAAAACTAAAATACCATTTTCTATTTGGCCTGTAATCTCCCCATTTACTATTACTGCAGCCATAGATACCCGTTGTAAAACCACTTTCATAATTATTCGTAATAATCTTTTTTGGTTAAAATGTTCATGTAACTATTAAAACGTTCTTGTGCAATTTTACCATTTTCAACAGCTTCTTTAACTGCACAACCCGGCTCATTAAGGTGTTTACAGTTGTTAAATCTGCATTGAGTGATGTACGGACGCATTTCTTTGAAGTAGTGCGATATTTCACTTTCATTAAAATCAACAATACCAAATTCTTTAATTCCTGGTGTATCAATAATGCTGCCTCTAAAACTCAGCTCAAACATTTCTGCAAAAGTAGTAGTGTGTGTGCCCTTTTGTGAAAAGTTTGAAATGTCTCCAGTTTTTAGATTTAAACCTGGAGAAATATGATTTAAGAGCGATGACTTACCTACACCTGAATGACCGGCAACTAAAGTTGTTTTATCCTTTAGTATTGATTTCAGCTTATCGGTATTTTGACCTGATAATACTGAAGTTTCAAAGCATGTGTAACCAATATTTTGATAGATAGACATGGTTTCATTCAGTATATCTTTTAGTGCACCTTCATACAAATCACTTTTATTAAAAACAATGATGGTTGGTATATGATAAGCTTCTGCAGTCATAATAAACCTGTCTATAAAACCCAAAGATGTTTGCGGTTGGACCAAAGCTGCAACAAGTAATGCTTGATCAATATTACTGGCTATGATGTGTGTTTGTTTTGATAGGTTACTAGATTTTCTGATGATGTAATTTTTTCTATCGTATATTTTATGGATTACGGCAGTATTTTGTTCGTTATTATTTTCTATTTCGTATTCAACAAAATCGCCAACAGCAATAGGATTGGTATGTTTTATTCCTTCCAATCTGAACTTACCCTTTATCCGGCATTGAATCAAATGACCTTCTTGAGTTTTAACTTGGTACCAACTTCCTGTTGATTTTACTACAACTCCCCTCATGCTTTAATCAATAATTGATGAACATAATAACCTGCAAAAGCGGCAACTATTCCTATTGTATTACTTAATGCGATATATGCCGCAGCAATAAATAGTTTACCATTTTTTAAGAGTGAAAAACTTTCAAAAGAAAAACTGCTAAATGTGGTAAATCCTCCTAATAATCCAATAATCACAAAATACTGCACAAATTCTTTATACGAAGTTGTTTGTAACACGGCCGCAGCAATTCCTATTAATAAACATCCGGTGATGTTAATCAAAAATGTATTTGTTGGGAACGACAGTGTGTTTTCCGGTTTAATTACAAGTCCTACCCCATATCGTAATAAGGCGCCAAATGCTCCTCCTAATGCTATGTAAGCGATTATTTTCACGCAGTAAATATACTATATTTTGTGATTGCATAACGGGCATCAGCGAATTGGTGATTAAATGTAAAATCAACAAAAAGGAAGGAGGGAAGTACCATATGACAATAAAAACGTGTAAATTGCGCATCCTTAAAATTAATACTACTAATAATGTTAAACCTTGTACTATTTGGCCCTCCGGGTGCCGGAAAAGGAACTCAGTCTGCAAAACTTATTGAAAAATTTGGTTTGGTTCACTTATCTACCGGTGATATTTTTAGAGCAAATATTAAAGGTGGTACCGAGTTGGGTAACTTAGCTAAAAGCTATATTGATAAAGGGCAATTGGTTCCTGATGAAGTTACCATTGGTATGCTTGCAAGTGAGGTAAATAACAACCCTCATGCTAAAGGTTTTATTTTTGACGGATTTCCTCGAACACAAGCACAGGCCTTAGCCTTAGATAATTTATTAAAAGAAAAATCTACTTCAATAACCATGATGCTTGCCTTGGAAGTAGAAGAAGAAGAACTACGCAAACGTTTGTTACTTCGCGGTAAAGACAGTGGACGAGCTGACGATCAAAACCCTGATGTTATACAAAATCGTATAAATGTATACAACGCAGAAACAATGCCTGTAAAAGATTATTACATGGCTCAAAACAAGTACAAAGGCATTAATGGCATTGGCGAAATTGAGGTTATTTTTAACCAACTTTGTCAGGCCATAGAGATTGCTGCAAATTAATTATTAAGGACTACCCAAACGAATGGCCGAATCTAATTTTGTTGATTATGTGAAAATTTGCTGTCGCTCTGGTAAAGGAGGAGATGGTTGTATGCATTTATTGCGCGATAAGAAAACGGCAATGGGCGGTCCTGATGGTGGTGATGGAGGCCGAGGTGGAGATATTATTGTAAGAGGAAATGCTCAAATGTGGACATTATTACATTTGAAATACCGCAAGCATGTTATTGCCGAACCAGGTGGAAATGGAAGAGATGCGAACTGCCATGGTAAAGATGGTAAAGACGATTATTTAGATGTACCACTTGGAACAGTAGCCAAAGATGCTGAGACTGGAGAGGTGCTTTTTGAGATTACTCTGGATGGCCAAGAAGAGATACTGCTGAAAGGAGGAAGAGGGGGGCTAGGAAATGCGAATTTTAAAAGTAGCACCAATCAAACGCCTCGTTATGCCATTCCGGGACAGCCGGGTAAAGAAGAATGGAAAATATTGGAATTAAAAGTTCTTGCGGATATTGGTTTGGTTGGATTTCCTAACGCAGGTAAATCTACTTTATTAAGCGTGCTAACTGCTGCTAAACCAGAAATTGCCGATTATCCATTTACTACTATTGTACCTAATCTAGGAATTGTAGAATACAGAGATTACAAGAGTTTTGTGATAGCCGATATTCCAGGAATTATTGAAGGCGCGCACGAAGGAAAGGGATTAGGATTAAGGTTTTTGCGTCACATAGAACGTAATGCTACATTGCTGTTTATGATTCCTGCTGATAGTAAAGACATCAAGGCCGAGTATAAAGTATTGTTGAATGAGTTGAAAAAATTTAACAAAGACTTATTGGACAAGAAAAGGTTGTTGGCTATTACCAAATCTGACTTATTGGATGAAGAGTTGATGGCAGAAATGAAAAAGGAATTACCCAAAGTGCCGCACATTTTTATCAGCTCAGCTACTAATTATAATATTGTTCAATTAAAAGATAAACTTTGGAGTATGATTAACGAAGACTAATTCGTTAATCATACTTTTTATATTACGAAAGGTGACCAAATTTCTTTAATTCAAAAATGG
>JBFYQC010000212.1:0-9229 GCA_041302975.1 Bacteroidota bacterium | reverse complement strand
CGCAATTGAGGTATAGCTTTGGGCGACACAAAACTTCCAAAATCAATGGTATCAAACCCAACTTTTAAAAGTGCATTGATGTAATCAATTTTTGTTTGTGTGGGTATAAACTCGTGTATACCTTGCATGGCATCACGCGGACATTCAATAATTTTTACCGGCATAAATAACTTATGAGTTAGCAAAATTACATGATTCCTACTCAATACCGTTATTTTAAGCCACCAAAATAAGGTATCAGCGATTTAAAAGCGTCATCTACAATTCAACCCAAAGTTAAATACACTAAAAAACAAGCACTTGTAAAAACTTACCGTTTAATGTTAACTTTTTGAAGAGTAGCAGGTTTATGTATTTGTAAATGGTAAAGAATTTAAACTAATTTATTTACCTTTGACGTCCCTTAAAATTAAGGCAATGACAGAAGAAATAAACAACTTGGAACCAACCAATTTGGTTGAAACTACCCCGACCACGCCATCAGTGCAGCCAACTGAGGCGGAAATGAATGCATTGGCTGCTGAAAACGTAGACACAGCAGACGTAACACATGGCGACAAAGATTTGGAAGCTGTTGCAGAATTGCAAGCCGAAGAACAAAATTATGCACTACTCACCAAGCAAGAATTGGTTGATTTGGCGCAAACCATTGTTAAGGAAAAAGACTTAATAGAAGCTTCACACATTTTTAAGGTGATTAAGCCCATTTTTGAACAATTACTTGCAGACGAGCGCACATTGGCTCTAAATGCGTTTGTGGAAGCTGGTGGTAACAAAGATGATTTCAGCTACAAAAGCGATGGAACACGCGAAGCATTTTACCATGCATACAAAGAATTAAAAGATAAACGCTCAGCCGAACTTGCTAAACAAGAAGCTGAACGTCAGAGCAACTTAGGTAAAAAAGAAAATTTACTTAAAGAGATTCAAAAACTACTTGACGAGGAAGAAACACCCGAAAGCTTTAAGCGTTTAAAAGACTTACAAAGTGAATGGAAACAAGTAAAAAATGTTCCTAAAGAACATATTGAACGTTTATGGGAAAGCTATCGCTTATTGCTTGATAGATATTATGACAGACTTTCTATTAACAATGAGTTAAAAGAATTAGATCGTAGAAAAAACTTAGACCAAAAAATTGACTTAACCAAACGAGTTACAGAGTTAGCGCTTGAAACTAATATCAACAAAGCATTAATTATGCTGAAGAAGTTTCAGGAAGAATGGCGTACCATAGGGCCTGTACCTAAAGAAAGTAACGATGACATTTGGAACAGGTTTAAAGCCGAGTGCGATAAGATTTTTGAAATGATTAAGGCTTTACAAGCCGATCGTGAGCGCAAGCGTGAAGAAAACTTGGCTGCTAAAAAAGAGTTATTAGCCAAGGCACTTCAGTTTTCAAACTTTAACAGCACACGCATAAAAGAGTGGATGGAAAACACCACCGTTGTTAACCAATTAATGGACGATTGGCGTAAAATTGGTCAGGTGCCACTAAAAGTTAGCGATGAAATTTGGAATGAATTTAGAGCAGCACGTAACCAGTTTTTTAGCAACAAGAATGTGTTCTTTAAAACCTTACAGGCCGAACGCGATACCAACTTAAAAGCGAAAAACGAACTTTGCGAAAAAGCGGAAGCCATTGCCGAAATGCCATTGGATTGGAACAAACAAACCGATGAATTAAAACGCATGCAAGAGCAATGGAAAAAAACTGGTCCTGTGCCTGAAAAAATTTCAGATGTAATTTGGAAACGATTTAGAACAGCTTGCGATAGTTTCTTCGAGAAAAAAGCACAACACTATTCATCACAAATTGAAGAGCAAAAACAAAATTTAGACACCAAAAAACAATTGGTTGCTAAGTTAGAAGAATTGCTAAATCGTGAAGAAGGTGCAAATATTTTAGCCGATTTAAAAGCGGTTCAAGATAGCTGGAACAATACAGGATTTGTGCCAATGGGCGAAAAAGAACGCATAAACAAACAATACCAGGAATTAAACGATAAGGTATTTAATAAGTTCCGCCAAGCCAACCAAGAGCTAAGAGACATGAAAGAAAAAGGTCATTTAGAAGCTTTGGTGAATGCTCCTAATGGATCGCAAAAAATTAAGCGTGAAGAAAAGTTTGTGCTAGATAAAATTAGAGGATTACGCAGTGATATTGATACCTGGGAAAACAACCTTGGCTTTTTTGCTAAAGCAAGTAGTGATAACCCAATGGTGGTTCAAATAACTGACAAAATAAAAAGTGCACAACGCCAAATCCAACAGTTGGAAGATAAGTTAAAAACCATTCGTGAGTTTTTAAAACAAAATCCGCAAAACTAGTTCATGGTGAATTGGCATTTTATTGCAAATTTTATTACACATTATTGGAGTGCAACACGTATTGATGTGTTGCACTCTCCTTTTGTATTCGATCTATACAACAGCTGTATAGCACGGCAAAAAACACCAACAGCACTTTTACCAATAGAGTTATTAAGGCAAGAGGCGAAACAGAATAAAACACCAATAACCCAAGAAGATTTTGGCGCATTAGGTCATTTGCAAAAAAAACGGACCAAAAGTATTTCATATTTTGCGTCAACACATGCTAAACCATCGCGGTTAGCGCACATTATTTACCGCATGGTAAATAAATACCAATACCAGCATTGTATTGAATTAGGTACTTCTTTGGGATTTACAAGCATGTGCATTGCAAAAGGCTTACCTAACCAGGCGAAACTTATTACCATTGAAGGTGCCGCGCAAATTGCCCAAATTGCTCAACAACATTTTGCCCAATCAAATACCCAACAAAAAACAGAATTACGTGTAGGTAATTTTGACAAGTTACTGCCTGAAACATTAACTCAACTGCCCACTATTGATTTCGCTTTTATTGATGGCAATCATACTTACGAAGCCACCATTGATTATTTTCACCAACTCATAAACAAGGTAAATAATGATAGTGTATTAATTTTTGATGACATATATTGGAGCGAAGGGATGACCAAGGCTTGGGATGAAATTAAAAACCATCCCAAAGTAACCGTAACCGTAGATTTATTTTACATTGGATTGGTTTATTTCAGAACTCAACAAGCAAAAGAACACTTTAAGCTAAGGGTATTATAAAGCAAGATTTGTGATTGATTAACCTTTTGTATATTGCAGTATAATTTACTTGCATGAAAAAAGTTATTTTAAGTACCCTTGCGTTGTTAAGTTTGACAGCTATTAATGCACAAGAACTTACCTATAAAACCATTAATCACAATTCAGCTCCGGCTGTTGTGGTTAATATGAGTGATGATGTGGCAGACTATGACCCAAAATTAATTTTGATTAAGAGTGCTGCTCCAGTTCCCGTATCATCTACCAAGTACCAGAAATTATTATTAGATGAACAGCGTAAATCCTTTACTCCTATTGCAAACAGAAATCAATACAAAGCCGCTGCACCTGCACCAACTATGTTAAAAGGTTTTATTGGCAATGGAACAAACGGCACACCGAATGATAATGATGTGTGTATAGGCAATAGCGGACATATTATTAGTGTGGTAAATACCAACTTTGTAATGTACAATGATACCGGACGTTTTTTATTGAGTAAATCATTATCAAACTTTGGTAAAGCGTTAGGCACGTTAAACAGAACATACGACCCGCGTGCTATTTACGACCCCGTTGCCGACCGTTTTATTGTGGTATATTTACAAGGAACAACATCTGCTGATACACGTATTATTACTGGGTTTAGTCAAACCAACGACCCTACCAAAGAATGGAATTTTTATGCCATTCCGGGTAATACTTTTGGCGATAGCTCGTGGAGTGATTATCCCATTATTTCACTTTCAAACAACGAACTTTTTATTACCGTAAATCGGTTGCGCGACAACTCATCATGGCAGGAAGGTTTTATTGAATCGTTGATATGGCAGGTAAATAAAACTGATGGTTATGCTGGTGATAGTTTAAGAAAAAAACTCTACTATGATATCAAATACAACGATAAACCAATTTGGAGTATTTGTCCGGTAAAAGGCAGTAATGAATTTTACGGACCAAGCCATTATTTTGTATCTGTTCGTCCAAGTGCATTACAAAACGACACCGTATTTTTACACGAAATAACAGATAACTTAAATGGCAATCCAACCTTAACTTTAAAAGTTTTAAAAACAGATGTGGCTTATGGTTTACAACCAAACGCACCCCAACCAAGCGGACAATATTTACAAACTAATGATGCTCGTGTTTTAAGTGCCACTCATCATGGAGGGATAATTCATTATGTGGGTAATACCATAGACCCAACACTTTTTGCACCATCAGTTTATTATGGTAAAATTGACTTACAAGATAAAAACAACCTTACAGTTAAAGGTAGAATAATTAGCTACGACAGCATGGATATAGGTTATCCAAGCATTGCATATGCAGGAGGTGGTTTTGGAGCCGATCAAAGTATGATGATTACATTTTCACATGTATCGCGTACAAAGTTTCCTGGTAATAGTGTAATATATGCTGATTGGAATGGTGAGCTCTCAGCTCCTGTTCACTTGCGCAAAGGAGATGGTAATATAAACGTATTACAAGATACCATAGAGCGTTGGGGTGATTACACGGGTATTCAACCTGTTTACAATAAACTTGGTGAGTGTATTATCACCAACTCATACGGAGTTCCTAACGGAGGACATAACACGTGGGTGTCTCGTGTTAAAAGTAATGATGTAAGATTAGGTTTGAAACAAAACACGGCAGAAACTGCGCAGCAAATTTCTTTGTATCCTGTACCAACCAAAGACTATGCGCAGATAGAATTTGAATTAACTCAGAACATGATTTTAAACTTCAGCTTAATGGATGTTCAAGGAAAATCAACCATTGAGTTATTAAGAGATAAAGGCAAATCAGGGATAAATAAATTTAGTTTTAGCACCAGCGATTTACCTAATGGGGTATATATTTTAAATGTGAACAACCATGAGAAAAATATCATCAGCAAACGTATTGTGGTTGCTCATTAGCATCGTATTAATTGCGGGATTAGCTTGTAAATCGAGCACGAATAAAAGTAAGAATGAACAACAAATACAACAAGAAATGCCTGCACCTGTAACCGATAATGAAACAGATTCTTTAAAAAGAATACAACAATCTAAACGCGATAGTATACAGAGGAACCGATAAGGTTCCTTTGTTTTTTACATCATCATACCAGCAATGGTAGCTGATAGATAAGAAGCTAATGTACCACACATTAAAGCGCGAAAACCTAATTTAGCCAAATCACTTCTACGGCTAGGAACCAACTCGCCAATACCGCCAACCTGAATGGCGATAGAACTAAAGTTAGCAAACCCACACAAAGCAAAACTTGCTATTACTACAGATTTAGGATTTAATGTTCCACCACCAATCATAGGTGTAAGTTGAGAGTAAGCAACAAATTCGTTAATTACCATTTTTGTTCCCATCAAAGAACCTACCACTTGTGTATCTTGAGCAGGTACACCCATTACCCAGGCAAAAGCAGAAAACACTGTACCAAAAATTTTATTCAAACTCAACACCTCACTACCAACAATCATAGCCTCTCCTTGAGATTTAAACAAGTTAGGAATCTCAACAATTTTAGCTAAAATCACATCACCCAAAGCAATAAGTGCAATAAATCCAATAAGCATGGCCATTACATTTAACGATACTTTTAAGCCATCGCTTGCACCATGTGAAATGGCATCTAACAAATTAGCATGCGATTTTTTTACTTCCAATTTAACAGAGCCTTTTGTTGGAGACTCTTCGGTTTCAGGCCATACAATTTTAGATATAACCAATGCTGCTGGAGCTGCCATAATACTTGCAGCCAAAAGATATGGAGCAGGCACTCCCATTGAAATGTAAACGGCCATTACACCTCCTGCAATACAAGCCATACTACCACTCATACTAGCCAACAACTCACTCATTGTCATAGTAGCCAAGTATGGTTTAATCATTATTTGTGCTTCTACCTGTCCAACAAATGCACTCGAAATATTACTTAATGCCTCGCTGCCACTTACACGCATTAACGAGTGAACAATCTTTGCAAAAAAGGAAACTATAATTTGCATTAATCCAATATGATAAGCTATGTTAACAAGAACTGCCACAAAAATAATAGCGGGCATAATTTTAAAAATAAATACATAACTATACGCGTCTCCTAACAAAGGTTTTAATAGATCAGGACGAACCAAACCACCAAAAACAAACTCACCACCTTTGTCGGCCATTTCTAATAACTTTTTGATGTAGTTACCCAATGAAGCGAACATGTTTTGACCGATACTGGTTTTTAAGATAAATAAAGCCAACACCAATTGAATACCCAAACCACTAAACACAAGACGATAATTAATTGCCTTACGATTGTTTGAAACCAAAAAAGCTAATCCAAGTATCACTACAACACCTATCAATCCAGTAAATCTTTCCATTTATTTTGGGGTTATTTTCGTTTATTTAATTCATCTCTTAATATTGCGGCACGCTGATAATCTTCTATTTGAAGTGCTTCCATGAGTTTTTGCTCTAAATCTTCATTACTCATTTTGCTTATTTCGCTACTTCCACTTTTTTGAACCTTTACATCATCTGACTCCATCATATCATCCTCTGTCATGTCCTCTGTAAAAATCATTGCAGCTTCGGCCATAATGTGCTCATGTGTATAAATTGGACATTTAAAACGAACAGCCAATGCGATCGAATCACTTGTTCGAGCGTCTATCTCACGAACATCTCCATCTACTTCACAAATCAATTTGGCATGGAAAACCCCATCAACCAAATTATAAATTTCTACCTCAGTAATATTAACTCCGAAGGTGCGGGCGAAATTCATGAATAAATCATGAGTCATAGGCCTGAATGGGACTATTTTTTCTATCTCAATAGCAATTGCTTGAGCCTCGAAACTACCTATGATAATGGGCAACTTTCGTCTACCATGCTCTTCGCCTAATATTAATGTATAGGACCCATTGCTTTGTCCTGAACTTAAACCTACAATATTCAATCTTACTTTACTCATGTATCCTTAAAATGAGTTGTTTATTATCTAAGATTTCAAACCTAAGGTAAAATACCTACTTTTCAAATTTTTGAAAACATATTGCTTACTTATGTTTGCTAAAGTTCACAATTAAACAAATTAACTTCTCAAATACTAAACCTCTGGTAAATTGGGCATCATCAATTAATTGAACAATGCCAGATTGTATTTTTTTTCACAATTACTTGCTTTTTGATTTTGTTTTGATAAATTGTAACAACAAACTAAATTACTTTAATATGAAAATGAACTATTTAAAATTAGGTTTTGCAATAGCACTTACATCTGTAATTGTAACTGGTTGCGATGATGCAAAAACTGAAGAAGCTAAGCCAAACAACACTAATACCGAAGAGCCATTTATGGCTTCTACATCAGCAACTATGCGTGTAGCGGTTTTAGAAGATTTCACTGGTGTTAGATGTGGTTTTTGCCCAGATGGACATGTAAGAGCAACTGCGGCACAACAAGAGTTAGGAGCCGACAAATTTATTATTATGGCTGTTCACGGTGGATCTTATGCCACACCGGCAACAGGATGGGCTAATTTCACTACAGCATTTGGAAGCGCGTTAATATCTCAATCTTCAGTGGCTGGATATCCTGCAGGTACCATTAACCGTATTAAAGCGGCCGATTTAGGTGTTGCTCCTCAAATTTCAGGCGGTATTGCAATGAGCCGTGGCTCATGGAAAACTGCAGCACAAGCTGTAAATGCAATGCCTTCTCCTGTAAACTTAGGTGCTAAAGCTGAGTTTAATTCAGCAACAAGAGAATTAACTGTTAAAGTTGATGCTTATTATACCGCTGAAGAAACTGCTCCAAACAACATTAATGTTGCGTTCATGCAAAGCAAATTGATGTCAAAACAATCTGGTGCTACTACTGATCCTTATGAGCAAAACCATGTATTACGTCATTTAATTACTGGACAATGGGGTGAGGTTATTACTGATTCAAAAGCCACAGGTACCAAAGTGCGTAAGACATATACTTATAGTGTGCCTGAAGACTACAACGGAACAGCTACAGAAGGTGGAGGAGCCGTTGTTATCGAAAACTGTAAAGTTATAGTTTTCGTTTCGAGAGACAAAACAGATATTTTAACAGCAGTAGAAATTCCTATTACTGTAAAATAGTATCTTGAAATTACCATATTTAAAAAAGGAGAGGCATATTTGTCTCTCCTTTTTTGTTATAAAACATGGCCGAACCATTAAAAAATTTATTCAGCAAAGAGCTTATAAACTCGCTTGCTAAAGTTATTAAACAACATTATAAAAAATTTAATACCACAGCTTTTATTGATGATGTATTTAACAATACCTGGCATGAAAAAGAATTAAAACAACGTATGCGACACATCACGATTTGTATGCATAAGCACATTTCGTTACCCTACCCCCAACAAGTTCAAATTTTAAGTACAGTTGCTCCTCAATTTAAAGGGTTTATTGCCATGTTTTTCCCTGACTTTATTGAAGTATACGGACTAAATGATCTAACTACTTCCATTAAAGCACTTGAACTTTTTACCCAATACAGCAGCAGCGAGTTTGCTGTTAGACCTTTTATTATCAAATATCCAAAACAAATGGTGAAACAGCACTTAGAGTGGGCACAACATAAAAATCATCATATACGTAGATTAGCTAGTGAGGGCATAAGGCCACGACTTCCTTGGGCCATGGCTTTAACTGAATTTAAAAAAGACCCTACTCCTATTTTACCCATATTAGAGTTATTAAAAAACGATGAGAGCGAGTATGTAAGAAAAAGTGTTGCGAATTGTTTAAACGACATTTCGAAAGATCATGCTGATGCGGTATTACAAATTGTGAACATATGGAAAGGCAATAGCAAAGAAACAGACTGGATTGTAAAACATGCCAGCAGAGGACTACTTAAACAAGGTAATGTATCCGCACTTCAATCATTTGGGTTGAATGACCAGGTAAATGCCAAAGTAGCTAAATTAGAAATATCTAAAACCAAATTAAAAATTGGTGATGAATTTAACTTTGAAACCACCATTGAATTATTGGATAAAACAGCACACAATATTCGGGTTGAGTACAATATTTATTTTATGAAATCAAATGGAAAACACTCACCTAA
>JBFYQC010000211.1:0-18052 GCA_041302975.1 Bacteroidota bacterium | reverse complement strand
ACTACTCATAAAAATAGTTAATAGGTTTATTATAAGCACCTTTCAACTTTTGTTTAATCAATTCATCATTTAGTAGTAATGTATTGATACGTTGCTGTTGCTCCATACCAAGTTTATTTTTTTCTTCATTTAAGTATGCCTTAGCAATGGCTGTTGCAAAAGTGATGTATTGCAAATTTTGCTCATCGAATTTAAATGTGGCAATAACGCGCCACGCATCCTTGTATCGGCCAGCATTATAATAAGCACCCGCCAATGTGCTTATACCATCCGAAAAGGTTGGCGAGATTACATTTGCTTGCTCTAACAATGGCAAACCCAATTGGTAATTTTGTTCTTTGGTATAACAAACACCCAAATTGTTTAGCACATGTATTTGGTAAGGGTTGGTTTGATAAGCTTCCTCAAAAAACTTTTTGGACATGGGTAAATCACCCAAACTAAAATAAGCAACCCCTGTATACCAACTTACAGGAATTGAAAAATAATCCATGTTTAACATGCTGTTATTGGCTTTAACAGAAGTATTTATTAATGCATTCCAATTTTGAGTTTGATGCGCCTTATACATTTTATGCAATTGCAGTTCGCTGCTCCATCTTAATTTAGCAGCATATAAAGCCCAAAAAGCAATACAAAGTACACCTAACAATACCAACTTTATTGGCAAAATCATAGCTCGACCAAATTTTACCGAAGCCAGCGAGATTGACGCAACCATCAAAAAAATAAAACTGTGTTCGATACGCTCTAAAGGAAAATCAACCAAAGCAACCACCATGTAACTTACTACAAAAGCGGCTAGAATATTACTATCAAAAAAAGCATCATGAGGTTTGATTTTTAATAAAGCCATCAACACCAAAACAAAAATTAACACATAAGTTAATCCACCAATAAAACCAGTTTCACAAAGCACCCACAAAAAATCGTTATGCGGACGTTGAAAAGTGGTTAATCCTTCGGTAACTCGGTAGTTAAATTCGTAAAACTTTTGCACCCCATATTTGGGCAACATAATTTGCCAGTTGCCTGCCCCCACACCCATAGGATGCGCTTTA
Source organism: Bacteroidota bacterium (assembly GCA_041302975.1). Classification (GTDB taxonomy): domain Bacteria; phylum Bacteroidota; class Bacteroidia; order UKL13-3; family UKL13-3; genus UBA6183. Next base: position 16,991 of record JBFYQC010000211.1, on the reverse strand, counting down.
AGCATTTCCCAACTATTTTGCCATAGGGCGGCACGTTCTTTAAAACTTTCGGTACGCGTAATTACCGAAAATTTATCCCTAAAAATATAAATTCCTGCTGAAAAAAACAGGATTCCTATTACCAATAAAACGGGTAACAAAAGCCTATTCACTTGCTGCTGTTTGGTGTAATTCCAACACAATAAAAAGGCATAAAAAACAACACCAATTACTAGTGCCAATAAGGCTGCACGCGTTTGCAAAAACAACAATAAAACAAGCACCACCAAAACCAATAAAATCAATAATACTTTAATAATTATTTGGGTTTGATTTTTTATACCAATAACAACAAAAGGAAGTGTAAACAACAAATATGACGATAGTAAATTTTTATGACCAAATGTTGCATTGATTTTGTAAACGTTATCGCTTTCCCATAAATTAATGTGCTGGTTGTTTAACAAATAAATATCCTTTAACACCAATACTACTGTTATAAAACAAGCAATTATTAAACCATATACCACATATTTAAATGATATAATTTTGTTGACATATAACAAATAGGTTACCACAGCCAAAGCAGTATACAGTGATATTTTAGTAGCAACAAAAATAGCTTCAGTTGGGTTGGTGGCATTTAAAACCGAATACCAATACGCACCAACAAGCATAACAAAAGGTAACAGCACAAAACTGTTATAATTTGTTTGGTGATTTTTAAAGTAAACCAATAAATAAAGAGCGGCCACAACTACATACACACTTATTAATGTATAACGCGGAATTAAATTAGGATCAACCCCCGACTCATTATAAACAAGGGGCATTATAGCGAGGAGTGCCATCAACAAATAGTTCATCCAAGGATGAGGTGCTGGGATTTTTGAATTCATATGTTAGTACCTATCAAAGCTAAAAATATTATTTAGCATTCAACCCAAACCTCCAATGTCGCATTTCCGAAAAATCAAATTTTGGTTCATTTGGATATAAACACCTCATTTTTTTGAAAAATGACTCCACCTCTCGCCATAAAATACAAACATCTGTTTATTAATTAATTGCAATATTTTAAACCCCTTATCAACCCCAAAAAATGCATTACTTTTCCACAAAAGTGGGGGAAAGTGGAGAAAAGTGGATTTTTTGATTTAGTTTAGCGCTGTCTTAAAAAAGTAAAATTTTGTCGCAGCTACACGGAGAATATGAATGTAAACTGGATGCCAAGGGGAGGTTAATAGTACCTGCTGCCCTTAAAAAACAGTTGCCCGAAGCTGCTAAAGACACCTTTTTTATTAACCGTGGTTTTGAAAAATGCTGTGTTTTATATCCAAGCAACGAATGGGAAACCATTGCCACCGAAATCAATAAATTAAGCGATTACATTAAAAAAGAGCGAGAGTTTAAACGTTACTTTTTACGTGGTGCAAGCCAGTTAGAAATGGATAGTGCAAGTCGTGTATTGGTACCCAAAAACATGTTAGAGTATGCCGGAATTACTTCTAATGAAGTGGTGTTGTTGGCATACGGAAATAAAATAGAACTGTGGGGTAAAGCTGCTTACCAACAAATGTTAGATAACGAGCCAGAAGACTTTAGCGCATTAGCCGAAGAGGTAATGACCAAACGCGAAAGGAGGAACGATGAGTAACATAGGTTATCATGTTCCGGTGATGTTACAAGAATGCCTAAATGGGTTAAACATTAAACCTGATGGTGTTTATGTAGATGTAACTTTTGGTGGTGGCGGACATAGTAGGGCTATATTAGAACGTTTGGGGCCAAAGGGTACTTTAATAGCATTTGATCAAGACGAAGACGCAAAACGTAATTTACCTGATGATAGTAGATTGGTTTTTATTGACCAAAATTTCGAGTTCATTAAAAATCATATTCAATACCAAAACTTATTACCTGTTGATGGATTATTAGCCGACTTAGGTGTTTCATCGCACCAGTTTGATGTGGATGAACGCGGCTTTAGTTACCGTTTTGATGATGCCGTTTTGGATATGCGCATGGATAGAACCTCTGGCAAAAGCGCTGCTGATTTTTTAAACACTGCAACCGAAGCTGAATTGGCTGATGCATTTTATTATTATGGTGAGTTAAACCAGGCCCGCAGCATGGCCAAACAAATTATAGTTGGACGCCAAGGGAAAACAGTACAAACCGTTGCCGATTTAAAAAACCTATTAATTCAGTTTGCACCAAAGTTTAAAGACTACAAATTCTGGAGCCAGGTATTTCAAGCATTACGTATTGAGGTTAACAGAGAATTAGATGTACTAAAAAGTTTGCTTAACCAATGTGCTGAAGTAATTAAACCCGGAGGCCGATTGGTGATTATGAGTTACCATAGTTTAGAAGACAGGTTGGTGAAGAACTACATTAACAGTGGCAATTTTAAAGGTGAATTAGAAAAAGATTTTTTTGGTAATGCCATTAAACCATTTAGTGCATTGAGTAAAAAAGCCACTACTGCTTCGGCAAATGAGTTAGAAGAAAACACCAGATCTAGAAGTGCTAAACTGAGAATTGCAGAAAGAAATCTTATTAAATAAGTGAAACCATTGCAAACATGGCAAATAGAATTATAACAGAAATAGAAGATGATCAAGAAGAGTTAGCTCAGGAAGAAAAACCGAAAGAAACTTCTAAGCTAACCAGTGCCATGCAAAAAATGGCCGACTTCGATTTTAACATCTCAAAAGAATGGATGATGAGACAAATTCCATTTGGACTTTTTGTTATGGTGCTTTTGTTGATACATATATATAATGTGCACACTACAGAGCGCATAATTAGAAAAACAGATAAGTTAAATAAAGAAATAAAAGAGTTGCGATCAGAGTATATCACCATTTTAAGCGAGTTGATGAGCGAGAGTAAACAATCAACCGTAGCCCAAAAATTAGATACCCTAGGCATCAAAGAACTGATATCACCACCTATAAAAATAACATACTAACTAATAACCATTAAACTAAAAACTAATAACTAACCAACCCGTGGCAACCAACAACAGAAAAGTTATACTAATACGCACCTACACCGCATTTGCATTTATGTGTGTGTTTGCTGCTGCTATTATAGCTTACCTGTTTAAAATACAATTTAAAGAGCGCGAACATTGGATTGAATTGAGTGAAAACTTAAGTACAACCATCCAAACAGTTGAGCCATCGCGCGGAAGTATTTTTGCTATTGATGGAAGTTTATTGGCCACATCCTTACCAATTTATGATTTACGTTTAGATGGCAAAGCGCCTGGTTTTGCAAAAGGTAATGTTTTCGAAAATAACGTTGACTCGCTAGCACTTATGCTTTCACAATTGTTTCAAGACAGAAGTAAGGCCGAATACAAAAGAATATTAACCAGTGTAAAAAAACGTAAGGATAGGTACTACTTATTAAAACGTAAAGTGAGTTATCCTGAAATGAAAGAGGTGAAAGAATTTCCAATTTTCAGGTTAGGTAAATACAAGGGCGGGTTAACCATTGAAGAAAAAAACAAACGCGAAAAACCTTTCGAGTATTTAGCAGAAAGAACCATTGGTTATAGTGTAAGCGGAGTTCAACCAGTGGGTTTAGAAGGGGCGTTTAATAAAGACCTAAGCGGTAAAGAAGGAAAACGTGTAATGCAACGTATTGCAGGCGGAACCTGGATACCTGTAAATGATGAAGAACAAATAGAAGCGCGTAACGGAAACGATATTCATACCACCATTGATGTAAACTTACAAGATGTGGCCACACATGCATTAATGCGCACTTTGATAACAAACAATGCCGAATGGGGAACAGCTGTTTTAATGGAGGTAAGCACAGGAGAAATTAGAGCTATTGCTAATTTAACAAGGGTATCGGAAGGTAAATACACTGAGAAATATAATTACGCAGTTGGTGAAAGTTTAGAACCTGGTTCAACATTTAAGTTGGCCAGTTCGTTGGCTTTATTAGAAGATAAGAAAGTTAAAATGACCGACTTGTTTGATACCGAAAATGGTGAAAAACGTTATTTCGCCAATGCCGTGATGTATGATAGTGAAAAGGGTGGTCATGGTATTGTTACTTTCCAACATGCATTTGAAATTTCATCTAACGTAGCCATATCAAAAGCCATTTACCAACATTACAAAAACAATCCCACACAATTTTATAACCATTTAGAGAAACTACATTTTACCAATCCTTTAGGCCTACAAATAATGGGCGAAGGGAAACCACGCATCAAACATCCTAAAGATAAAGATTGGTATGGTACCACATTACCTTGGAGCAGTATTGGTTATGAAGTAAAAGTTACTCCATTGCAAGTACTAACACTTTACAATGCTGTTGCCAATAATGGTAAAATGGTTAAACCACTTTTTGTTAAACGAATTACCAATACAGGAAAAATAATTAAAGAGTATAAAACAGAGGTAATTGAAAAAAGTATTGCATCGCCAGAAACCATTAAAAACCTACGTATAATGATGGAAGGTGTGATTGAAAGAGGAACAGGTAGCAAACTAAAAAACCCTAATTACAGCATTGGTGGTAAAACTGGTACAGCACTGGTAGCAGATGGAAGAAATGGATACGCTCAAACCATTTATCGTGCTTCGTTTTGTGGCTACTTTCCAGCAAATAACCCTCAATACACTTGTATAGTTATGGTTAATGCACCAAGCAATGGCATTTATTATGGTGGTGCAGTAGCAGGGCCTGTATTTAAAGAAATTGCAGATAAGGTTTATGCAAACAGCCACAACTTACATGGTGATATCAAATTGGTGCTTAATCAAACCAACCCTACTCCTACCATTATAAAAGGTGCACACAAACAACAACTACAAACTGCACTAAACGCGCTAGGTAAAGAAACCAAACGAGTTGATTCGATTGAAGAAAATGGAAGTGAGTGGGCACAAGCTACCATGTCTAATAACCAAGCTAGAATAACTCCACGAAATATCAATAAAAACATGATGCCTGATGTAACAGGCATGGGTTTAAAAGATGCTGTTTACCTGCTTGAGAATAACGGATTACAAGTACAAGTAGAAGGATATGGTAAAGTAAAAACACAATCAATACCGGCAGGAACTACATTAACTAAAGGCACTAAAGTACTCATAAAATTAGGCTAATAATAAATGAAAACCATACAACAACTGATACAAGAAATTCCTAATGCCAAGGTAATTGGCAATGCAGGAATAACTGTGCTACACCTAACCTACGATTCGCGAATGGTTGGTGAAGGTTCGTTATTTTTTGCAGTAAAAGGAACGCAGGTTGATGGTCATATTTATATTAACGATGTAATTGATAAAGGTGCAGCAGCAATTGTTTGCGAAAACTTACCTGAAACAATAAACAATACTGTTACTTATATTAAAGTGAACAACACTAGCGAAGCCATGGGTTTAATGGCTGCCGAGTTTTACGACCATCCGTCAAAAAAATTAAAGCTTACTGCTATAACAGGTACCAATGGTAAAACTACTGTTGCCACTTTATTGTTCCGCTTATTCCGCTCATTTGGTCATAACGTTGGGTTACTTTCAACCGTTCAAAATCAAATTAACGAAACTGTAATTCCATCAACCCATACCACACCCGATAGCATAAGAATAAATGAGCTGTTAGAGCATATGGTTGAGCAGGGTTGTGAATATGCTTTTATGGAAGCCAGTTCACATGCTATAGATCAAAACAGAATAAAAGGATTACACTTTGCAGGTACTGTATTTACAAATATTACACACGATCATTTAGATTATCATGTAACCTTTAGCAACTACATTAACGCTAAGAAAAAATTATTTGATGATGTAAATGATGATGCCTTTGCATTAACCAATAAGGATGATAAAAACGGACTGGTGATGCTACAAAACACCAAAGCTACACGCTATACATACAGCTTAAAAGCAATAGCAGATTTTAAAGCCAAAATTATTGAAAGTGATTTTACGGGCATGCTTTTAAATATTGATGAACAAGAAGCTTGGTTTAGGTTGGTTGGAAATTTTAACGCCTATAACATTTTAGCTGTTTATGGTACAGCGTTTTTATTAGGCAAAGAGAAACTTGAAATTATTCAACACCTAAGCAACATTGAAGCGGTAAAAGGAAGATTTGAATACGTGAGAAGTAATGATGGCGTTATCGCCATTATAGATTACGCGCACACCCCTGATGCACTTAAAAACATATTAGATACCATTAACGAACTGCGTACACAAAATGAACAATTAATAACTGTAGTGGGATGTGGTGGTAACAGAGATGCAGCTAAACGTCCTGTTATGGCTGACATCGCTTCGGAGCATAGCACCAAAGTTATTTTTACCAGCGATAACCCACGTGATGAAAATCCGGAGACCATCTTGGATGAAATGCAAAAAGGTGTGAAGCCTTTGCATTACAAAAAAACACTTCGCATAAGTGATAGAAAGGAAGGCATAAAAGCTGCAATAGCTTCAGCAAATAAAGGCGACATCATTTTAGTTGCTGGTAAAGGGCACGAAAACTATCAGGAGATAAAAGGAGTGAAACATCATTTTGATGACAAAGAAACTGTACTTGAATTATTTGAATTAATGAGATAAAAATAAGACTATGTTATACTACTTATTCGACTACTTAGATAAACGATTTGACTTCCCGGGAGCAGGAATGTTTCAATACATTTCATTCCGTGCAGCTTTGGCAATCATTTTATCTTTAATCATTACAACTGTTTTTGGTCGCAGGTTGATTAACATGTTACGTAACCTACAAGTAGCAGAAACAGTTCGTAACCTTGGTTTGGCCGGTGAAAGCCAAAAACAAGGCACACCTACTATGGGTGGATTAATTATTCTTGGTGCTATTTTATTACCAACATTATTGTTCGCCCGTTTATCTAATGTATATATCATACTAATGCTTATCTCTACTGTGTGGCTAGGTTTGGTAGGCTTTTTAGATGATTACATTAAAGTGTTTAAAAAGAATAAAGAAGGTTTAGCAGGTAGATTCAAGGTTTTGGGACAAGTTGGTTTAGGTGTAATTGTGGCCACCACACTTTATTATAATCAACATGTTAAAACCAGAAACTTCTACCATCCAAGCGAAGTAACCACTGAGTTTATTCAAGAGCATAAGTTACAGCCAACCATAGTTGATAACCAAATGATGTTGGCAGAGGATATTCAATCAACAACCACCACCATTCCATTTTTTAAATCTGCGTATTTTGATTATGCCGACTTATTTAGGTTTGTTGGTGAAAGTTATAAAGACTACAACTTCTTGATTTATTTATTGGTGGTTATATTTATTATCACAGCCGTATCAAACGGAGCCAATATTACCGATGGTATTGATGGTTTAGCCGCAGGTACTTCAGCTATAATAGGTGTTACTTTAGGGATACTGGCCTATGTTTCGGGCAACATGGTATTTAGTAAATACCTAAACATTATGTACATACCACACCTTGGCGAAATGGTGATTTTTGCTGGAGCATTTGTGGGTGCATGTGTTGGATTTTTATGGTACAACAGCTACCCTGCGCAAGTCTTTATGGGTGATACCGGAAGTTTAGCTTTAGGTGGAATTATCGCATCATTCAGTTTAATGATTCGTAAAGAATTACTGATTCCAATTTTATGTGGCATCTTTTTAATCGAAAATTTATCGGTAATCCTTCAAGTGTATTATTTCAAATACCAAAAAAGAAAACATGGTATTGAATATGCGCGTGAACATAGGTTATTTAAAATGTCTCCATTACATCACCACTACCAAAAAAGTGGTTACCACGAAGCCAAAATAGTAACACGCTTTTGGATTATAGGTATTCTATTGGCCATCATCACTGTGATTACTTTAAAAGTTAGATAGATAAAAATGAGCAAACGAATAGTAATATTAGGTAGTGGCGAAAGCGGAACAGGTGCAGCAATGCTTGCTAAAAAGCAAGGGTTTGATGTGTTTGTATCTGATAAAGGCCTTATTCCTGACAACTTTAAACAAGAGTTGAATGCTATTGGTGTGCCATTTGAGGAAAGTAATCACACTACTGAATTGGTTTTAAATGCAGATGAAATTATAAAGAGCCCGGGTATACCAGACGAGAATACTTTAGTAACGGAAGCGAAACAAAAAGGCATTGCCATTATTAATGAATTAGAGTTTGCTGCTAGATATACCAAAGCTAAAATAATTGGTATTACCGGAACTAATGGAAAAACAACCACTACAAGTTTAGTATACCATTTACTAAAAACGGCAGGATTAGATGTAGCCGTTGGCGGAAACATAGGAACGAGTTTGGCTCGTTTATTAACAGCGCGCGATTATGAATACCTAGTACTTGAAATCAGCAGTTTTCAATTAGATAACATGCACAACTTTAAAGCTGATATAGCAGTATTGTGCAACATTACTCCAGATCATTTAGACCGTTACCAATACAATTTACAAAACTATGTTGATGCCAAGTTTCGCATCACACAAAATCAAACCGAAAAGGATGTATTTATTTATTGTGCAGAGGATGAACTGACCATAAATAATATCAGTAAATACAACATCCATGCAAAACAAATTCCTTTTGCTTACGATAAAAATCTTGCAATTGGAGCACACGTTAGCAACGGTAACATAATATCAAACATTACTTCAGAAAATCTAAATCCATTTACTATGTATATTAATGAACTAGCACTTAAAGGTCGCCACAATGCCTACAATTCAATGGCGGCTGCCATCATTGGCCAAGTACTGAACATTCGCAAAGAGTCAATCCGCGAAAGTTTAATCAGTTTTCAAAATGTAGAACACCGCCTAGAAAGCGTAATTACCAGCGGAGGTATTGAGTACATAAACGACTCGAAAGCAACCAATGTAAATTCAACTTGGTATGCTTTAGAGAGTATGGAAAAACCAACAGTTTGGATTGCAGGTGGTGTTGACAAAGGCAACGACTATTCTTTACTAAAAGAAATGGTTAAAGAAAAAGTTCGCATCATTGTTTGCTTAGGTTTAGATAACAGAAAACTACATGAAGCATTTGGTGCCGATGTAGACATGATTATCAATACCACAAGTATGGCAGAAGCAGTGCATGTTGCTAAACAAATGGCTAAAAAAGGAGAAGCTGTTTTGCTTTCACCAGCTTGTGCATCATTTGATTTGTTTAAGAATTACGAAGATAGAGGACGTCAATTTAAAAAAGCAGTTCGCGATTTATAATTGATTAACATAACGCTTTAGAATGACAACTTGGGAAAAAATTCGTCCGCGCGGTGACATGTTTATGTGGATGGTCATCTTTATCCTCTCATTGTGGGGGTTGTTGGCCATATACAGCAGTACAGGTGCATTGGCGTACAAAAAGAATGGTGGTGCAGTAGAAATTTATCTATTGCAACAAGCCGCGCTTTTAACGGGTGGTTTTTTCATTATGTTTATCGTGCATTCTATTCATTACAAATACTTCATCAGCTTATCAAAACTAGCCATTTGGATTACTTACCCCTTATTAATATACACCTTAATTTTTGGCATTGAAATTAATGGTGCACGTAGATGGATTAATTTGTTTGGGGTTACTTTTCAGGCTTCTGATTTTGCAAAGCTGGCTATAGTGATGTTTGTTACCAGAGAATTGGCGCGTAAGCAAGATACCATTGACGATTTTAAACAAACATTTTTACCTATACTTGGTCATATTACTGCTATTTGTATTTTGATAGCTCCCGAAAACTTAAGTACAGCAATGGTGCTTTTTGCCACTTGCTTTTTGATATTATTTATTGGTCGCGTTAAAATAAAACACCTTGCGTTGATTACCGGAGCCGTTATGGTGGCAGGTATTTTATTTTTTACCTTGTTGTTTGTAGTTCCCGAAAGTGCTTTAAAAGGCAGGATGCTTACTTGGAAAAACCGCGTTGAATCATTTGGAAAACAAGAAAACGATGCAGACAAAACTTACCAGAACGACCATGCTAAAATAGCCATTGCTACCGGTGGCGTTTTCGGAAAATTTCCAGGCAATAGTGTAGAAAGAAACTTTTTACCCGAAGCCTACTCAGATTTTATTTATGCAATTATTGCAGAAGAATATGGTTTAATAGGAGCTTTAATTATGCTCATGTTATACATGTTCTTTCTATATCGTGCTATACGAATTGTATTGCGAAGTCCTAAAGCATTTGGTGCATTAATTGCGGTTGGTTTAAGTTTTTCATTGGTACTTCAAGCATTAATAAATATGGCCGTTGCGGTTAATTTATTTCCTGTTACCGGTTTAACATTACCATTGGTAAGTAAAGGAGGTACATCCATATTGTTAACCTCTGTTGCATTTGGAGTAATTATGAGTGTAAGCCGATATGTAGAAGAAGATGAGCCAGAAGGAAAAGAAGATTTAAGTGTAGAACCAAACCTAAATACCATACAAAAACCATAGTTATGATTGATGTAAACAAAAAATACAAAGTGGTAATAAGCGGAGGCGGAACAGGTGGACACATCTATCCGGCTGTAGCTGTTGCACAAGGTTTACAACGTAAACTACCTCATGTAGAAATTTTGTTTGTAGGGGCTGAAGACCGCATGGAAATGGAAAAAGTTCCAAAAGCAGGTTATAAAATTATTGGTTTATGGATAAGCGGATTTCAACGCAGTTTAAGTCCTAAGAATTTACTTTTCCCTTTTAAAGTAATAAGTAGTGTGGTTAAAAGTTTATCCATCATAAAGGAGTTTAAACCCGATGTAGCCATTGGTTTTGGTGGTTATGCAAGCGGTGCCATGTTATATGCCGCAACGATCAAAAAACTCCCAACGGTTATCCACGAACAAAATTCTTATGCCGGTATAACCAACAAAATTTTAAAAAACAGGGTTGATACCATATGTGTTGCTTACGATAACATGAGCCGTTTTTTTCCGGAAAGAAAATTGGTAAAAACAGGAAATCCCATCCGTCAGGATTTGATGCAGGTTGATGGTTTACGGGCAGAAGCACTAAAGCATTTTAGTTTGTCACCAAACCTAAAAACTGTTTTAGTAATAGGTGGTAGTTTAGGCGCACGAACCATTAACGAAAGTATTTTAAATGGACTGAATAAGTTTAGTGAAAATAACGTACAACTGTTATGGCAAACAGGTAAAAACTTTGCTGCAGCAAAACAAGTAAATCAAACAGGAGTTAATGTACAACCGTTTATTTACGAAATGAACTTAGCTTATGCCATTGCCGATGTGGTAATATCAAGAGCAGGTGCCTTAAGTATTGCAGAATTGGCTCAAGTTAAAAAACCGGTGATATTGGTTCCTTCACCTAATGTGGCCGAGGATCATCAAACCAAAAACGCTATGGCATTAGTTGAGCGTGAAGCGGCTATATTGGTGAAAGATACTGAAGCCAGACAAATTCTAGTTGACGAATGTATGGCGTTAATAAAAAATGAGGTTAAACAAGTACAATTAAAAAATAATATTGCTTCATTTTCAATGCCAGATGCAGCTGAAAGAATAGTAACAGAAGTATTACGTGTTATTGAAGAACGTTAATAAATAATAAATGAACTTTAAAGACATTAAACAAGTATATTTTTTGGGAATTGGCGGTATAGGCATGAGTGCTATCGCCAGGTATTTTTATACCCAAAATATACCAGTAATGGGATACGACAAAACCGAAACAGAATTAACTAAAGCTTTGGTAAATGAAGGTATTAAAGTTCATTACAAAGACATGGGAAGTGAGTTGGCCAACTTTGGGTTTGATAAAAAAAATGTATTGGTAGTTTTAACTCCAGCCATTCCTAAAAACCATGAGGAGTACAATTGGTTTTTACAAAATGATTTCACCATTTTAAAACGCTCACAAGTATTAGGTGTAATTACCGATGCTTATAAAACAGTAGGCATTGCAGGCACACACGGAAAAACAACTACCTCTACCCTACTAGCACATATTTTAAAACAAAGTAAAATAGATTGTGCAGCATTCTTGGGAGGTATATCAACCAATTACAATAGCAATTTATTATTACATCATACAACTGAACAAACACCATCAACCCAAAATCAATTAATGGTGGTTGAGGCTGATGAATTTGATAGATCGTTTTTAACTTTACACCCAAGTATTGGCGTAATTACATCAACAGATGCTGATCATTTAGATATTTATGGAGAGCATGATGCATTAAAAAAATCATTTGCTGATTATGCTGCTCAAGTGCGCGAGGTATTATTTGTAAAAAAGGAATTGGATTTATATGCCGAACTATCAGAAAAGGATCATACAAATCGTATAAAATCATATAGCATAAAACAGCAAGCCGATGTATATGCAGACAACATTAACATTGTTGGCGATAATTACTATTTTGACTTACATGCAGCGAATATTCATTTAACACAAATACATTTAGGTATCCCAGGATTACACAACGTAGAAAACGCAGTTGCAGCTTCGGCAGCTGCATTATATGCCGGTGTAAGTGCAGATGAATTAATCACGTCATTGGCCTCATTTAAAGGCGTAAAACGCAGGTTTGAATACATCATCAAACAACCTAACTTAGTTTATATAGATGATTATGCGCATCACCCAACAGAGTTAGAAGCCATTATCGGTTCGGTTAAAAAAATGTATGCGGGCAAAAAAGTATTGGTCATGTTTCAACCGCACTTATATAGCCGTACCCGCGATTTTGTGGATGGTTTTGCATCAAGCCTTTCATTGGCCGATGAAGTATTGTTGTTGGATATTTATCCTGCACGTGAACTTCCAATACCAGGTATAACATCGGCAATAATTTTTGATAAAATTACAACGAAAGAAAAAACATTGTGTATCAAAAATGAGGTATTAGAATTAATTAAAACCAAAAACATAGAGGTAATATTAACCTTGGGAGCTGGAGATATTGATACTTTAATTGAACCTATAAAAAATTATTTAACCACAATTAGCTAGTTACGTTAATGGCATTTGATAAACACAAATTTTTAAGCAGAACAAAAAAGATTGGCTACATCACACTTTGGTTGGTGTTGGTTGCCGGACTTTTAGTGAGTCTTGCGTTTATCAATAAACAGGAAAAAGAAACAATTTGTACAGAGATTAACGTACACATAGAACCAACAGAGGCTGCCTATTTTGTGGATAGGGAAATGGTGTTAAAAACCATCAGAAAAGATGGCAACGAGAAAAAGATAATTGGTATACCTATAAACAGCATCGGTATTCCATGGCTAGAGCATAAACTTCGCAACAATCCGATGGTAAAAACTGCAGAAGTGTATACAGATATGAACGGTAGACTAAATATCAACATACTTCAACGCAGGCCCATACTGCGTATTATGAATGCTTTTGGGGAGAGTTTTTATTTGGATGAAAACGGATTAAAAATGCCGCTATCGCCTGATTACACTGCACACGTACCCATTGCGAGCGGCTATATTTTTGAACATGGTAATGGAAGAGACACGGCCCAAACCGAGACTTTACGCCAATTGTTTAAGATAGCCACATATGTTGATAAAGATACTTTTTGGAACGCACAGATAGAACAGATATTTGTTACAGCTGAAAGTCAGTTTACACTTATTCCGAATATAGGTGACCAAACGATAGATTTTGGCGATGCTACAGATACAGATGATAAGTTTAAACGATTGATGCTCTTTTATAAAGAGGCCATGAATCGGGTTGGCTGGGAAACATACAGTAGCATAACAGTAAAGTTTAAGAATCAAATTGTTTGTAAAAAGAAAAATAACCCATAGCTGCCATGGCGCAATTAAGTAAAGTAATAGTAGGATTAGATATTGGAACCACGAAAGTGTGTGCCATCATTGGAGCCAAAAACGAATTTGGTAAAGTGGAGATATTGGGCATGGGCAAAGCCGATTCTCTAGGAGTAATAAGAGGTGAAGTGCGCAATATCGATAAAACGGTAAAAGCCATTAGCGAAGCTATTGATAAAGCCAAAGCAAGCATGCAAGACAGTAATGTTCGCATCGAAATTAACTCGGTGCACGTGGGTATTGCAGGCCAGCACATAAAAAGTAAACAACACCGTAACAGTATAAGTCGTAACAACCCTGAGGATGAAATTATCTTAGAAGAGGTCGTTAACTTTATAAAAGAAACTGAAAAATTAGCATTGCCTCCGGGAGATAAAATCATTCATGTACTTCCACAAGAATACCAAGTAGATGACTTTACAGATGTTATAGATCCAGTAGGTATGGCAGGTGTTCGTTTATCTGCAAACTTCCATATCATCACCGGCCATGTTGAAGCCATCAAAAACATTAATAAAAGTGTGCACCGTGCAGGCTTAGATGTGGCTGATTTAATTTTGGAACCTCTTTCTTCAGCAGAATCTGTGCTTACTCCTGAAGAGATGGAAGCAGGTATTTGTTTGGTTGATATCGGAGGTGGAACAACGGATGTTGCCATTTTTAAAAATGGTATCATTAGGCATACTGCAGTTATTCCATTTGGTGGTAATATTATTACCGAAGATGTGGTTGAAGGATGCCAAGTTTTGCGTAACCAAGCTGAATTATTAAAGGTAAAATTTGGATCAGCGGTAGCTGAAGAAAATAAAGAAAATGAGATTGTTTGCATTCCAGGTTTTCATGGTCGCCCTCCAAAAGAGGTTTCTATCAAAAACTTGGCAATGGTAATACAAGCTCGTGTTGAGGAAATATTTGAATCTGTTCTATATCAAATAAAAAGTTCAGGTTACGAACGTAAACTTAATGCAGGTATTGTAATCACAGGTGGTGGTTCACAATTAAAAGACTTAAGCAAATTGGTTGAGTACGTTACCGGATTGGATACACGTATTGGCTACCCTAACGAGCACATTGCAAAATCAATTGTAGATGAAATAAAAAGTCCAATGTATGCCACTGCGGTAGGCTTGGTTCTTAAAGGATTAAACGAAGGATACGAAGTAAATATAGAGTCGGTTACCGAAGAAACACCAAATACAGCTTCAGCTAAACCACAAAAAACTGGAGGTTTTTTAAACAAATGGTTAGAAAAAGGAATGCAATGGTTGAACGATGACGACATGAAAGATTTTTAATTTAAAACCCACTAAAAATAAACCGATATGAACGCTTTAAAATTTGATCTTCCTAAAGATAAATCAAGCATTATAAAAGTGCTTGGTGTAGGCGGAGGAGGCGGAAATGCCGTTAATCACATGTTTAACCAAGGCATTAAAGGGGTTGATTTTGTTATTTGTAATACTGATTTACAAGCGCTGGAAGCCAGCCCTATACCTAATAAAATTCAACTTGGTGCCAGCCTAACGGCTGGACTTGGAGCAGGTGCTGACCCTGAAAAAGGACATAACAGCGCGATGGAAGCCATTGAAGACATAATTGAAGTATTGGGGGTAAATACCAAAATGCTTTTTGTTACAGCAGGTATGGGTGGTGGTACCGGAACAGGTGCTGCTCCAGTTATTGCAAAGGCAGCCCGCGAACTTGATATTTTAACGGTGGGAATTGTAACTACTCCGTTTAATTTTGAGGGTAAAAAACGTAAAAGTCATGCAGAGGAAGGTATCGAACAATTAAAACGTAGTGTTGATTGTTTACTTATCATTAATAACGATAAGATAAAAGATATGTATGGTAATTTACCTATTCGTACAGCTTTTAGCCATGCCAACGATATCTTAACTATTGCAGCAAAAGGTATTGCCGAAATTATCACCTACCCAGGGTACATTAACGTGGATTTTGAAGACGTTAAAACTGTGATGCGTAACAGTGGTGTTGCTTTAATGGGTAGCGCAAGTGCCGAAGGCGAAAACAGAGCAATGGATGCTGTTAGAGGTGCATTGGCTTCTCCGTTATTAAACGATAACCAAATACATGGTGCCAAAAATATTTTATTAAACATATCATTTGGTTCGAATGAAGTTTTAATGGACGAGATTGATACCATATCAAACTTTGTGCAAGAACAAGCAGGACAAAATGCAGATGTAATATTTGGAACTTCAATTGATGAGACTTTAGGTGATAAATTAGCTGTTACGATTATTTGTACTGGTTTTGAAAGCAGAGAGAATAAGATAACTTACGCACAGAATAATGTAATTAAAGAACCAACAAAACATGTTTTGTACGAAACACCTGCAAAACCACAAATGATTGTTGCCAATCCTTTAGCAGATGTGGTTAAGCCTATTGCTCTTGTTGCTGAACCTGAAGCAGAAATTATACCTGAACCAATAGTTGAAATAATTCCTGAAACTATAGCAATTGTCAATCCGATTGCAGAAACACCAGCCGTTGAAGAAGACGACATTATACGTTTTGAACTTGAGGAAGTAGAGGCATTAGTGGAGCCGGTTATTGAACAACAGATTGTAGAAGAGATTGAAATGCCGGTTGCTGAGGTTGAAATACCACAAATTGAAATGACTCAGGAGCCCTTCATAAAAACCATCGAACCGGTATTAGATGAGATCGAATTACCCGAGTTAAACGATGAACTTGTGGAAACTCCTCCTGCTGAGTATAACAACAATTTTGTTAACGAGGTAGAAGAATCGGCCTTAAATATGGATGAAGATTTTGATTTTGAGATGAAAGAAGAAGGCTCTTCCAATACCTCAGACCAAGACGAGCGTATTAAACAAAGTATTGCACGTTTGAAAAAAATTAAGGAATTAAACCTTCAAATAAATACGCCAGTTGGTTTAAGAGACCTAGAAAAAGAGCCAGCATACTTACGCAGACAAAAGAAGTTAAATGATGTTCCCCACTCTTCAGAGAACTCTGTATCACGTTTAAGTTTGTTTGATGATGGAACCAATAATGGTATTCGAACAAACAATAGTTTTTTACATGATAATGTAGATTAAGGTTTTATCATTCTATAAAAAAGGCCCCAAAGGGGCCTTTTTTTATGTAAAACGAAAAATATGGTAACCAACAATACTGACTTATTATAATTATCCGAT
>JBFYQC010000210.1:0-8990 GCA_041302975.1 Bacteroidota bacterium | reverse complement strand
CTCAATAATGCAAAAATGGCGGAGGCTAATCTTACTCCAAGCTCATTAAACCCAAACAATTTGATAAAAGGTAACATGCACCACAAAGCGAATGGTGGTTTGGAGTTTCCGAGGTCTCGTTTACCCAACAAATACACCTCTAAGTATTTTCCATTTTCCAGCATTTCTTGTGCGTTTAACGCATACCACGATTCGTCCCACATATAGAAGGGTGCACTATCCAACTTATGGAAAAGCGAAAAGTAGCTGATTATTAGTAGCAGCAGCCAATAGAATATGCCGTTTGAGCGCTGTATCATGTTCATTAATGGCAATAATAACAATAATAGATTTAACTATGACTGAATCGTATAATTTTAAAAATTTCTGATTCTGATTTTAAATGCTATTTTCGCTGCAAAATTTCTGAAAATGAACATTCACGAATATCAAGCTAAACAAGTATTAAAATCTTTTGGTGTTGCTGTGCAAGAAGGCATAGTGGCTGAAACTGCTGACGAAGCACACGCTGCTGCTCTAAAATTAAAAGAGCAATATGGTAGCGATTTTGTTGTTGTAAAGGCTCAAATACACGCGGGTGGCCGTGGTAAAGGAACCATTGAAGGTAAAGACCAACGTGGTGTTGCCGTTGCTAAAAACGCTGATAAGGCAAAAGAAATTGCCGGAAATATTTTGGGTGGAACTTTGGTTACCATTCAAACAGGACCTAAGGGTAAGTTTGTAAGTAAAGTATTGGTTGCTCAAGATGTTTATTATCCTGGAGCTAACGAACCTAAAGAGTTTTACATGAGTGTAATGCTTGACCGTTCTCAATCAAAAAATATTATTGTTTATAGTACTGAGGGAGGTATGGATATCGAGCATGTAGCTGAGCATACACCACACTTAATTCATAAAGAAACCATTGATCCTAAGGTAGGTTTACAAGGTTTCCAAGCACGTAAAATTGCTTTCAATCTTGGTTTATCAGGTGAAGCTCATAAACAAATGGTGAAATTCGTTTCTGCCTTGTACAAAGCTTATGATAGCAGTGACTCTGCCATGTTTGAAATCAATCCAGTGTTAAAAACATCTGATGATAAAATTATAGCAGTTGATGGTAAAGTAAGCTTTGACGACAGTGCATTATACCGTCATCCAGATTATGCAGCCATGCGCGATTTAGCTGAAGAAGATCCTACCGAGGTAGAAGCAGGTAAACATAACTTAAACTTTGTTAAGTTAGATGGTAACGTTGGTTGTATGGTTAACGGTGCTGGTTTAGCAATGGCTACTATGGATATTATTAAATTATCAGGAGGAGAGCCTGCTAACTTCCTTGATGTTGGAGGTAGTGCAAATGCAACAACTGTTGAGGCGGGTTTCCGTATCATTTTACAAGATCCAAATGTTAAAGCTATTTTGATTAACATTTTTGGTGGTATTGTTCGTTGCGACCGTGTAGCGCAAGGTGTTGTTGACGCTTATAAATCAATTGGTAATATCCCTGTTCCAATTATTGTTCGTTTACAAGGAACAAATGCAGAACAAGCCAAGAAATTAATAGACGAATCAGGCTTAAAAGTATACTCAGCTATTGTTTTAAAAGAAGCTGCAGACTTGGTACAAAAAGCGGTGAGTGGTACTATTTAATTGGTATATACTCCATAAAAAATTAAAACCTCGGGTATATCTCGAGGTTTTTTTATGCCCTTTCATTACTTGTTGCGCTGATGCTTAATCGTTTAGTTTAATGATTATTAACATAAAGCACAAAGTTTCGGGTTTATTAGCCTATCTTCGTACAATGCACGTTGCATAACAAGTACACTAAATAAATAATAATGGGTAGATCACAAGAAACATTCAGTAAAAAAGAAAACGAGAGAAAAAAACAAAAGAAAAGGAAAGATAAAGCCGAAAAGCGCGAAGAACGTAAAGCCAACTCAGATAAAGGCAAATCGTTTGAAGATATGTTAGCTTACGTTGATGAGAACGGGAACTTAACAAATACTCCGCCTGACCCTAAAAAGAAAAAAGTATTTAAAGAAGAAGACATGCAGATTGGTGTTTTTAAACGCGCTGCAGAAGAACCTCAAGATACATTGCGCACTGGTGTTGTTACTTTTTTTAACGAGTCGAAAGGGTTTGGCTTTATTAAAGATTCGGTAAATAACGATAGCGTTTTTGTTCACATCAACAGCTTAAAAGAAGCCGTTAAAGAAAACGATAAGGTTACATTTAACGTAGAAAGCGGTCATAAAGGACTAAATGCGGTTAACGTTAATTTGGTTAAGTAATTCCTCACACATACATTAAATTACAACCGCGAACCTCGCTGTTGTCCATTCTTCCTAATACCTCAAAAGTTCCGTCAGCAAGCAATCGCCCCAGGTCTTGCGTTTGAATAAACGCACAACTATCCACGTTTGCCAAGTCAATTACATTTATAATGCCCGCCTTCTCGGTTGGCATTATTGTAAACGGATCGTTCAGGTCGGTAATCACAATTTTCATCCAAGGCGGACAAACAAATTTTCCATCACCTTTTGAGTAAGCTTGAGATAGTAGCTCCGTCATGCCATATTCCGAATGTATATGCTGCACCTTAAAATTATCTTTTAAAAATTGGTGAATCTCAAAACGGGTCTGTTCTTCTTTACGGCCTTTCATGCCTCCTGTTTCCATTACAATGGTGTTTTTTAAATCCATGGGAAACTGTTCAGCAAAATCAAGCAATGCAAAAGTTACACCTAATAAAAATATTTGTTTATTTAGTTTTAAAGCATCTTGAATGGTTTGTGCTAATTTTTCAAAATCATACAAATAAAAACCACTCTCGGCTTGTTCGCTTGCGTCAATTAAGCCCTGTGCCATATCAATCAAACTACTGCCTTTTCTTTCTAAATAATTAGGCAATAGGCACAAAAAAACATATGGTGTGGGTGAGCCATAAAATTGATGGAATGCTGTTAAGTAGCTCTTATGGTAAATACTCATATCTGCTACAAAATGTTTTGAGGGTATTCCTCCGCTTGTGGTGCTGCTGGTATATATGGTTTGAGGTTGAAAATTACCGCTGGTTACTTGGTGCTGTTTGAAAAAATTTACAGGTAAAAAACGAAAGTCGCTTACACTTTTTATATCCGTTTTATCGTTAGTTAAGGCAGCATATTGATGTAAAACAGTGTTGTGTTTAAGTTGATATAAATACAACTGTAAGGCTAATTCATCAAAATGTATTAGTTTTGAATCAATAGATTGTTGTATGAAGTCAACTTTATTAAGAAGCATAGTAATATTTTTATCTGCCATTTTGCTGTATGCCTGCAAAGGTGGTGAAATATATCCTATTATTCCATCTATAGAGTTTGAAAAGAGTTATTACATCAGTCGAGATTCTACTAACCTGCTGGTTTTCTCCATAAAGTTTAGAGATGGAGATGGTGATATAGGTCTTGATAATGGTGATACATTGGCCCCTTACAACAATGTTAAAGATCCTTTAACCGGAAAAAACACCAACATCTATTACAACAACTTGTATGTTGAGTTTTTAAGAAAAGAAGGCAATTCTTACAATTATGTAATTGCGGATTTTTCTGGCGATACACTCCGCGCAGATATGCGAGTGATGCCATTGACCCCTGAAGGGAAATATAAGGCCATTCGTGGAACTATTGAGGCTACTCTCGAGCCAAGCGTCTTGTTAAATGACGGTGATACCGTGAAATTACGCTTTTTACTGATTGACCGGGCATTGCATTTAAGCAATACCACGGAATCAGGAGACATTATTATTAGCAGATAATGTGTTGAGGCGATGATTTAAAAATCATCATCATCGTCATCATCATCATCAAAACCAAACCCTTTATCGTAATCAACGTCCATATTGTCAATGTCTAAATCAACATCGTCATCTGCATCTGTCGTTTCTACATCATTAATAATCTCATCATCTTCGTCCTCATCTTCATCGTCATACGATTTTTTAGGCGCGATTTTTTTAGGGGCAGACTTTGCTGCTGTTTTAGCTCCTTTTTTTGCCGGAGTGCTTTTAGCTGGTGTACTTTTTTTTGGCGTAGTCATCTTAACTTTAAAAAGGTTTGCGGTAGCACAAATTTAATTGTTTTTGTTTATTGTCAAGCAACGTTTAATTAATATTTAACATGCTTTTTCGGGGCGTGAAATAATGAAACCGAATAGTAAAATGCAATAGTGTTTGATAAATAATTAAAAAAAAGTTTCGTTGGCTGCAATAAATGTGTTGCAATGCGCGTTCACAATGTCTGCAACTTTTGGCGAATAACCGCCACCCATAGCTGCTACCACTGGTGTCTTCAGCTTTTTGCAAGTTTCAAAAATTACCTCATCTCGGATTTTACATTCTTCTAAAGTAAGGTTGAGTTTTCCGTATTTATCCGTTCGCAATACATCAACCCCACTCAAATAAAAGATAAAATCGGGGTTGTGAGCGTTAATTATTTGTGGCAAATGTGTTTTTAAAAGTGATAAATAATCTGCTCCGTTTATTCCGTCAGGTAGTTCTATGTCTAAGTCGCTCTTTTCTTTAAAAAACGGATAGTTGTTTTTTCCGTGCATACTAAAGGTAAAAACAGCAGGGTTCTGTTCGAATATTTCTGCAGTGCCGTTTCCTTGATGTACATCCAAATCAATAATAAGTATACGTTTACTTAATTGATGGTGTAATAAATAATTGGCAGCAATGGCCAAATCATTTAATAAACAAAATCCCTCTCCTTTATTGGTAAAAGCATGGTGAGTTCCTCCGGCTACGTTCAGTGCAACACCATATTGCAATGCGAACAAAGCACAATCAATAGTGCCTTGAGCGATACATATTTCGCGTTTCACCAACTCAGGGGTTAACGGAAAGCCTATTCTGCGTATGTGACTTGCATCTAATGTGCAGTTTTTTAAAGCCTGCCAATAATCATAATTGTGCGTAAGTGTTATTATTTCTTCTTCACATAAGCCGGGCTCAAACAAATTTTCGGGTGTTATGATGCCTTGATGTAAAAGCTGTTTAGGAATTAATTCATACTTCACCATTGGAAAACGATGCCCATCAGGAAGCGGATGCTGGTATATGTTTGCGTATGCTATTTTTAACATGATATCGAATGCAAATTAAATAGCTTTGATATATCGTTTGCTTTTAATTACTTTTATTTTATCAAAAACGGGATTAACATATGAAAATACTTGTTCTTAAAGAAAGTAAGCCAAACGAAAAGCGTGTGGCACTCACTCCGGCAGTTGCCTCCCTATTTGCTAAACAAGGTTATGTCTGTTTGGTTGAAAATAATGCAGGATATAGTTCAAATTTTGATGACGATGCATATAAAAATGCAGGTTGTACCATCGTAAATAAATCGGATGGATTACAACAAGCTGATATAGTTATAAAAGTTAATGCACCAAGTTTAGAGGAAGTTACGGCCATGAAAACAGGTAGTATTCTAATCTCTTATATCTATCATTTGTTTAACACAGATTTGGTAAAACAGTTAGCATCCCAACAAATAAGCGCATTTAGTATGGATGCTATGCCACGCATTTCGAGGGCGCAAAGTATGGATGCGTTAAGCTCTCAAAACAATTTAGCAGGTTACAAAGCCGTTATTTTAGGTGCTGATGTAATGGGTAAAATATTTCCTTTAATGATGACCGCTGCTGGAACAATCACGCCATCAAAAGTATTAATTTTTGGGGCCGGTGTTGCAGGATTACAAGCTGTGGCAACTGCCAAAAGATTGGGTGCTGTGGTTGAAGTAACTGATGTGCGCCCAGAAACCAAAGAACAAGTGGAATCGCTTGGCGGTAAATTTATTGAAGTGAAAAGTGAAGGTGTTAAGGTTGAAGGTGGTTACGCAAAAGAAGTAAGTGCTGATTATTTGCAAAAGCAAAAAGAAGCTGTAAACAAAAGTTTAGCACAGGCCGATTTGGTAATTACTACCGCCTTGGTAGCAGGAAAAAAAGCACCTGTTTTAATTACCGAAGAGCAAGTTAGGTTAATGAAACTTGGCAGTGTTATAGTTGATATGGCTGTAGAGCAAGGTGGTAACTGCGAGCTTAGTGAGGTGGATAAAACAGTCACCAAACATGGTGTTACCATTGTTGGTCAAAGTAATTTACCAAGTACACTTGCACAAAATGCTAGCGAGCTTTATGCAAAAAATATTTATAATTTCCTTACCCATTTGTCATCTAAAGATGGTATGAAATGGGAGTTGGAAGAAGAAATAACAAAGGGTACCTTAATTACTCATCAAGGTAAAATTGTTCACCTTTCATTACAAACAGTAACAGCATAAACAGTAATTAATTATGGAATTAATATTAGAATTTATCTCAACCAACAAAGAAATTTTTTACTTGTTGATGTTAATGATTTTTGTTGGAGTTGAGCTTATTGGCCATGTTCCATCAGTATTGCACACACCACTAATGAGTGGTGCAAATGCTATTCATGGAGTTGTAATCATAGGGTCCATCATTGTTATGGGCCAAGCAGAAAGTGTCATTTCGCTTACATTAGGTTTTCTGGCCGTAGTTCTGGGTACAATAAATGTTGTGGGTGGATTTGTTGTAACAGACCGTATGCTTGAAATGTTCAAGAAAAAAAAATAAGCGTAATCAACCTATAAAAAATAAACGTTATGATAGAAAATATACTACAAGTTATATACCTAATTGCATCTATTACTTTTATTCTTGGATTGAAATTTCTTGGTCATCCTGCAACAGCCAGAAAAGGAAATCTGATTGCTGCATTTGGAATGACGATTGCAATTTTTGGAACAATTTTTCTTTACACAGATTCTAATGGACAGCACCTTAAAAATCTAACTCTCATTTTTGGCGGGTTGTTAGTAGGTACATTATTTGGTTGGCTTGCCGCTAAAAAAGTTCAAATGACGGCCATGCCCGAAATGGTTAGTTTATTTAATGGAATGGGTGGAGCCTGTGCTATGCTTATCTCCATTATCGAGTTTCAGCACATTACCCATAGTGCAAATCAAACACCGGTTCCATTAGGCGAGTTAGCCACCATTATTATTGCAATGATCATAGGATCTGTATCGTTTGCGGGAAGTATTATTGCTTGGGGTAAACTGAGTGGTAAGGTAAAAGACAAATCTTTCGGCTTTCAACAGTTTATTAATATCGGCTTATTAGCCGTAATTTTGGTTTTGGCTGCAATGGCTGTTATAAATACAGATGCACAAATGTTCTATGCCGTATTGGTATTGTCGTTGGTTTATGGTATTTTATTTGTATTGCCTATTGGTGGTGCAGATATGCCTGTGGTGATATCATTACTTAACTCGTTTACTGGAGTTGCAGCGGCCTGTGGTGGATTTTTGTACGATAACAAAGTAATGTTGGTAGGAGGTATTTTAGTAGGTAGTGCCGGAACGTTACTTACCGTAGTAATGTGTAAGGCCATGAACCGTTCTTTGTTAAATGTATTAATTGGAAATTTTGGTGGTGGAGCAAAAGGAGCTGCCGCTACATCTGCAAGTTTTGAAGGAACCATAAAAGAAGTTACCGCAAGTGATGCTGCCATATTGATGAAATATGCTAAAAAAGTAATCATCGTACCGGGTTATGGTTTGGCTGTTGCACAAGCCCAACATGTGGTGCACGAGTTAGAAGAGCTTTTGGAAAAAGAAGGCGTAGAAGTAAAGTATGCCATTCATCCGGTGGCTGGGCGTATGCCGGGACATATGAATGTGTTGTTGGCAGAGAGTAACGTAAGTTACGATAAGTTGGTGGAGATGGAAGAAATCAATCCTGAATTTACCACTACCGATGTGGTATTGGTGGTTGGTGCTAACGATGTGGTGAATCCTGCTGCTAAAACAGACCCTAACTCACCAATATATGGCATGCCAATTTTAGATGTAGAAAATGCAACTAATGTAATTGTAAATAAACGAAGCATGAAAGCCGGTTATGCAGGTATCGAGAACGAACTTTTCTTTAAGCCTAAAACTAGCATGTTGTTTGGTGATGCTAAAAAGGCATTAACACAATTGGTAAGCGAGATTAAAAACCTGGGTTAATACCAATCCATTTTATACAAAGCACCACTTGAATTTTACTTCAAGTGGTGCTTTTGTTTTAAGTAAAACAATATGTTTACTAATTGAATATATAGAAATGCTTAACCGGTACTTATAATAAAATAATCAGCAACAATAGAATAATAATGATTGCTCCTAATGAAATATATACCCCACCATCTGCTACTTTTTTAATTGCTTTTACTTCTTTTCTCAATGCTTTTTTTTCAGCAGCAGTTAAGCCTGATTTATCCATGGCATTAATCTCATCCAATCTTAATTGCATGATATGGGCTTGCTCAGCCTGAATTGCAGTAACCGGAGGTTTGGGGGTATCTGCAGCTTTTAATAAAGTAGGGGTTAAAGATAGCAGAAGCAGGGTTGCGAATGTGTATGTTAATTTTTGAAAAGATTTCATTTTTGTTTAGATTAAATATTGGTGTTTGCTTGTGATAAATTTCACATGAGGAAGTTTAACTTAAAATCATGGTTATGTATTACATATTTATATAAATGAGTTACATCTATCACACCTTTTTAAGACTTAATTTTCATAGAGAATCAAACTTAAATTGTATTTGTAATCAATTGATCCATCAACCTCAATAACTAACGAATAAAAACGAAAAGAATTTCGTCAGTCTTTTTTGTGAAATACTTCAAATAAAATATGTTTGTTTAACTCAAAAAAATACTACTTATGAAAGTAATCAAGCCTCTTATTTTTGTTTTTGCATTTGTGATTTCAACCCAACTATTTGCGCAAGACACCCTTATTTTTAAAAGCAATTTAGGTGCAGGTTTAATCACCAACCGCGAAGGCAAATCGCTCAACTTTCGTTACCTTATTAAATCAAGTGCCGAAATACCCGATGCAAAAAGGTATTTTAGAAAAGCACGTTTTAATAATGTAGT
>JBFYQC010000209.1:0-8863 GCA_041302975.1 Bacteroidota bacterium | reverse complement strand
AACTAATTATTATTATAACATATTGGTTGTATGATATTTATTTGGTTTTAAAGATTAAAATATTGATAACTTTACATAGATGATAATTTTAACGGTTCTTTATCTGATTCCTATGAAAGTTTACATCAAAAATATGGTTTGCTTGCGCTGCAAGATTGTAGTGAAAGATGAATTGGCAAAACTTGGTTTAACAGATGTTTTTGTTGATTTAGGTAATGTTGAGGTTTTAGAAACCATGACAACAGAACAATTATGTTTGTTTAAATCAGGGTTACTTAAATTTGGACTTGAATTAATTGATGATAAACGAAGTATTTTAATTGAAAAAATTAAAACAGTTATTATCGAAATGGTTCATTACGAAGAGGAAGAGCCAAGAATGAATTTTTCTAATTATTTATGCGGAAAATTAAATTATGATTATACATACATGGCTAATGTTTTTTCCGAAGTTGTTGGGATAACCATCGAGCATTTTATTATTGCACATAAAATTGAACGTGTAAAAGAATTACTAATATATGATGAGTTAAGTTTAACAGAAATTGCATATAAAATGCACTACAGTAGTGTTGCTCATTTAGCCAATCAGTTTAAAAAAGTAACTGGACAAACTACGTCTTATTTCAAGCATCTCAAACAAAAGCACATGGTTTCTATAGATGATTTGTAATGTCGTTTATTGATGGTTAACTAATTTTTTAGTGTGAATCATATAAGTTAATATCATATTTGTGTAAGGCTCAAATCTTGTATCATAGTCATCTTTGTTGGGTAATAAGTATTACATTAAATACATACAATTATGACAACAACAACAACAACTTCAAACAGTGGTCTTGGAAAAGGCAATTGGACAGAACAAAAGACCCAATTAAAAGCTAAGTTTCCAACCCTAACCGATGCGGATTTAACGTATGAGGCAGGTAAAATGGATGCTATGTTTACCAAGTTGGAAAAAAAAACTGGTAAAACGAAAGAAGAAATTACACGTATTCTTGAAAAGAAATCTTAAAATTTTCTGAACAAAAATTGATCTAATGTCGCCCATTTTGGGCGACATTTCATTTTAACCAAACAATTATGAAAAAACTTATTTTTATTATCACTGCCATCATTTTTGGTAGCACCTTAGCTGTTGCTCAACAACAAGAAGGTGAATTAAAATCTGCACGTAAAAACATTGCTTCGGCTCAAGCAGATTTAAAACAAGCTAAAAAAGATTCGATTGCAGAATATTATCAATTTAAAACA
Source organism: Bacteroidota bacterium (assembly GCA_041302975.1). Lineage (GTDB taxonomy): Bacteria > Bacteroidota > Bacteroidia > UKL13-3 > UKL13-3 > UBA6183. Next base: position 7,609 of record JBFYQC010000209.1, on the reverse strand, counting down.
GAATCGTTTGCCCAAATTGATGAAAACAATAAAACCATTGAAGCTTTAAAGGCTGAAAAGTTAGCACGTGAAAAAGCTGCAACTGAACGCTACCTTGAAAAGGTTAAATCATTAGAGGCCCAGAATACTGAATTAAAAGAGAGTGTAGTTAACTACCGTGCTGACGGTAATACCAATTGGGTTTCTTTTAAACGCGAATTCAATAGAAAAATGCAGCTATTACGTCAATCATTTCTTGATTCTCGCGATTAGTATTTAATTATCAAATCCAATTAAATTAATAATACATGAGCGAATCTAATCATCAACAAAAAGTTATCACACTCTTGGTTGATATCAAAAAGAATAAGAGTAAAACCAACATACAAGAATATCCGGAGCTGAACGCCATGTTTGATGAAGGTATGTACATTGAGTCTTTTAATCAATGTAGGCTAACCAACAAAAAAGTACATATCACGTTTGTACTTCGTTATTATCACGCAACTTAAAAAGTACTTCTCATTGCCATTCCAATTTCTGGAGTGGCTTTTTTGTTATAGAATGTTGTATTGGCTTATTGCTGTATGAATAAGGGCAGTGTGAATGATGTAACGAATGAGATTTATTCTGTAACACTAAGTCTTGCTTGTTACTTCATCTTTGTGCAGAGATTGTAAGCAGATGTGCTCGTTTATTTCTGGCACTTATCAGAGTCACCCAATTATCCATTTATTAACAGATAGGTGTATCAAATTTAGCAATGAATAGCACCACTTAACACGCCAAACTAAAATCATTACCTGTCCTCTGCATCGTTTGAGAATAAATGCATTGGGCCGATGAGTTTAATAAAAATTCATCATTTCATTTTTCTCTACTAAATAAATCTTATATGAAAAAAATTTTACTATTAAGTATAACGAGCATTATACTTTGGTTTATTCCAGCTTATTTATATGCTCAGGTAGTTACACTTGGAACCACCAATAATTTTGCACTGTTTACCACTGTGGGAGCAATAACAAATGTAGGCCTCTCGCAAGTTACCGGTGATGTTGGATCTAACATTGGTGGAAGTACTGCTTTTGGAAATGTGAATGGAAATATGCACGATCAAGATACATCAAGTGCGTCAGGTGCGTCAGCATTATTAACTGCTTATGGGCAGTTAAATACGGCTATTCCTACATTGTTTCATGCAAGTCCATTTGGTAACGGAGATACATTTGTACCCGGAGTGCATCGCTTGGCAAGCGCAAGTACACTTACCCAAACTTTGTATTTAAATGCACAAGGAAACGGCTCGGCTGTTTTTATTATACAGGTACAAGGTGCTTTATCTGTGAATTCAAATACTAAAGTTAAACTAATTAACGGAGCTAAGGCTTGTAATGTTTATTGGAAAGTAGAAGGAGAAGTTACCATAAACACGGGCTCATCAATAAAAGGAACCATTGTAGCCAATGGTGGTGCCATACACATTTTAACAAACGATACATTAGAGGGTAGAGCACTTGCTATAAATGGCGCAATTGATATAAATACAGCAATGATTTATACACCTGTTGGTTGTGGAGTTCCTGCTTTAATTGGACCTGCATTACCTAATATCGGAGGTTTAATGTGTTACACGTTGTTTTCATCTATTGGTCCCGTATCTAATTCTGGTATTACTAATGTGGTTGGTGATGTTGGATCTAATAGCACTACTACAACCGGTTTTGATACCTTATTGGTTGTAGGAAAAGTACATGCCGTTCCTGATGGATCAACAAATCAAGCAGCTATTGATTTACTTGCAGCTTACAATCAATTGAATGCCTTGCAGGCGGATATTTTGTTGTTATATCCAAATTTGTTTGGTAGAAACTTGGTGCTTACACCTCATACTTATTTAATGAATGGTGCAACAAGTTTAACCGATACATTATTTCTTAATGCAATGGGTAATCCAGATGCTAAATTTATCATTAAATGTTATGGTGCATTTTCTGCATCCGCTAACTCACGTGTAATTTTAATTAATGGCACGCAAGCCAAAAATGTGTATTGGATGGTAAATGGTGCAGTAAGTATCATGGCTAATTCTATTTTTAACGGTACCATTATTTGTAATAGCGGTGCTATGGATTTAACAAGTGGTGTACAAATAAACGGAAGAGCACTTACTACAACAGGCGCATTAACTACTGCTTCTATTACTGCCATTATGCCTCCGGGTTGTGGCCCTGATATTACTTCAGATGTAATGGGCGATACCATTTGTTTGGGCGATACTGCTCGTTTTATTGTTAACGCTATTGGTGTAGGTTTAACTTACCAATGGCGTAAAGGAAATATAGACTTGGTTAATGGATTAAGAATTCAAGGAGTGACTAATGATACACTAATTATTTATCCTACTTTAATTTCAGATAGTGGGTCTAACTATCATGTTATCGTTTCGGGTGTTGGTGTTAACGATACATCTAACTTTGTTATTTTAAAAATTGAAACGCCACCAAACATCATCATACAACCTTTAAATAAAACTACTTGTATTGGTGTAGGCACACAGTTTATAACCCAAGCAACAGGTAAAAACTTAACTTACCAATGGCGAAAGGGAAACGTAAACTTAATTAATGGATTAAATATAAGTGGTGCAGATAGTTCTGTGTTAATCATCAACCCAACAACATTTGCCGATACTGCTTCTAATTACCATGTAATTGTAAGTGGCGATTGTGGTGTAAGTGATACTTCTGATTTTGTAAAATTGCAGTTAAGTACACCACCTATTATCACCGTTGAACCAACCAATAAAATTGCTTGTTTAGGAAGTTCAGTAAACTTTGCAGTAACAGCACTTGGTAGTGGATTAATATACCAATGGCGTAAGGGAAATGTGAACTTGATTAATGGATTAAACATAAGTGGAGTTGACAGTTCGGTGTTAACCATCAATCCAAACACATTTGCAGATACTGCTTCAAATTATCGTGTAATTGTAAGTGGTACTTGTGGTGTTAACGATACTTCAAATTTTGTACAACTACAATTAAACCCATTAACAGCCATTACAGTTGAACCTGCTAATAAATCAGTATGTTTAGGCAATCCTGAAAACTTTTCTGTAACTGCAATTGGTAGTGCATTAACTTACCAATGGCGTAAAGGAAATATAAACCTGATTAATGGACCAAACATCAGTGGAGCCGATAGTTCGGTGTTAACCATCAACCCAACTACGTTTACTGATACAGCATCAACCTACCATGTAATTGTAAGTGGGTCTTGTGGTGTTGATACGTCAAATTTTGTTGAACTAAGATTGAATACCGCACCAATTATTACGGTTGAACCGGTTAATAAAACGGCATGTCTAGGAAGTTCAATAAGCTTTTCGGTTACCGTAACAGGTAGTGGATTAACTTACCAATGGCGTAGGGGAAATGTTAACTTATTAAACGGAATAACTATAAGCGGAGCAGATAGTAATGTGTTAGTTATTAACCCAACATCATTTGCTGATACCGCATCAAATTATCATGTAATTGTAAGTGGAGGTTGTGGTGTAAACGACACTTCAAATTTTGTGCAATTACTATTAAACACTGTAACTATGATTACGGTTGAACCAACCAATAAAATAGTATGCCCGGGTAGTGCTGCAAGTTATGTGGTAACTGCAAAAGGTAGCGGATTAAGTTACACTTGGCACAGGGGAAATTTAAACTTGGTGAATGGTTTAAATATAAGTGGTGCCGATAGTTCGGTGTTAACCATCAATCCAACCTCATTTCTTGATACGGCATCTAACTATTATGTAGTTGTGAGTGGTGTATGTGGTGTAAACGACACATCAAATTTTGTAAAACTTCAATTAGATACCGCACCTGTTATCACAGTTGAACCAACTGATAAATCAGCATGTGTGGGTGATGTGATTACTTTAAATGTAACAGCAAGTGGCAACGGATTAAGTTACCAATGGCATAAAGGAAATGTACTCTTATCAAACGGGGGAAACTTAAGTGGTGTTTTAACTGCACAGTTAACCATTAATCCAACCATGTTTGCTGATACTGCTTCAAACTATTATGTAGTAGTAAAAAACAACTGTGGTTTGAGTGATACTTCAACTTTAACTTCGGTATTGGTAAGTACACCATTGGTTGTTGCCATATCAAGTAATAGTCCTGTTTGTAAAGACAGTATAATTAGGTTATCTACACCTTTAATTGCTGGTGCCGGGTACAACTGGACAGGTCCTAATGGTTTTGCATCGTCAGCGTCATCTATTACCATAACAAATGCAACAACAGTTCATCAAGGATTGTATAATGTAATCGTAACCCAACTCGGTTGCGCCTCACAACCTGCATCTACATTGGTGGAGGTAAAAGATTGTCTTTTATCAGACTTTTTTATTCCAGAAGGATTCTCTCCTAATGGAGATGGTATAAACGACAAGTTTGTTATTCGTGGAATAAACCAATTTCCGGGTAATGCCATCAGCATATACAGCCGCTGGGGAGTAAAAGTATATAGTGCATCTCCTTACATAAGTACTTGGGATGGAACATCCAATTCAGGCGTAAGTATAGGTGGTGATGCATTACCGATTGGTACCTATTTCTACATACTTGATTTAGGTAATGGCGAAAAAGTAATTCAAGGAACAATCTACCTAAACAGATAAGATCCATAGTCATTCATACTATAAAATTAATACGATGAAAAAAATTATAAAATTAGCCATGCTTATGTTTGCAATAGTTTTTGCAACTGATTCATGGGCACAGCAAGCACCAATGTATACCCATTACATGTATAATACTTTGGTAATAAATCCTGCATATGCAGGTAGCAGAGATGCGCTAACCATTACCGCTTTAAACCGATCGCAATGGGTAGGTGTGGGTGATGCACCAACTACGCAAACCATAACACTGCATACTCCGCTACGAAATCAAAACATAGGTTTGGGATTTGCAGCCATGAAAGATAAAATTGGTCCTATTAGTAATACCAGTTTGGTTGGCGATTTTGCATATCGCATGAAGGTTTCTAAAAAAGCTAAACTGGCTTTAGGCTTAAGTGTAGGTGTAAGTATTTTCCAAGCCAATTTAAGTACACTAACCACCGATCAACAAAACGATCCTGCATTTCAAAACAATATTAATAATGCAGTTTTACCCAATGTAGGTTTTGGTATCTACTATTCTCGCGAACGTTTTTACGTGGGAGTGTCAGCGCCAAGTTTATTGCAAAACAGTTTCTCAATAGATAAACAAGCCAATGCAAATTCATTATCAGAAAGTGATCAACGACATTATTCATTAATTGCCGGTAAAGTGTTTAACATTAGTAATAATCTTGCTTTTAAACCAACAGCTTTGGTTAAAATTACAGAAGCCGCTCCTGCGCAAATTGATTTCACTGCATCCTTTATCATTGCTCAAAAATTGATGCTTGGTGCAATGTTTCGCTCTGATGATGCTGTTGGTGCGCTTATTGGATTAAACATCACCGAACAATTGCACATAGGTTACTCGTATGATTGGTCTTATGGCTTTAGCTCGGCTAAATACAACCAAGGTAGTCATGAAATTATGTTACGATATGATTTCATCTTTTTCGATAAAAAACAGATTCATAATCCCCGTTACTTTTAATCAACAGTATCATGAAAAAAATAATTACAACCATAATGCTGCTTGTTTCCATAAGCTTTGTAGCTAAGTCACAAGAAAAGTCGGCAAAAGAATTAAGAGGCGATAAGTACATATTTAATTACTCGTATAACAAAGCCATAAGAATGTACAATAAAGTTACCCCACTTTCTATTGGCGCATTGCGTAATTTGGCTAAAAGTTATAGTAGTTTAGATTCTAATGTTCAGGCGGAGGCTACTTATTTACAAATTACCAAAGAACCAACAGGTGTTATACCCGAAGATTATTATAACTACGCAATTGCACTTAAAACAAACGGAAAATATGCCGAATCTGATTGGGCAATGGATAAGTTTGCAGCAGCTAAACCGGAAGATTTACGTGCACAAAGTTATGTTGCCGGAAAAGGCACTTTAGCTACTTTACAAACAGATGAAGGCAGGTATCGCATCACACATTTAAACATTAACACTGATGGACCTGATTTTGGTCCGGCTTATTACAAAAACCAGCTGGTATACATTTCATCTCGTGCTACACCTGCATTTATCATGCATAAAGACAATTGGCACCGCAAGCCTTATTTGGATATGTACATGGGCGAAATTGATGGAAATGAACTTAAAAAAGTAAAAAGTTTAAGTGGTGAGTTAAACGGAAGAATGCATGATGGACCGGCTTGTTTTAGTAACAACGATTCTGTGATTGCTTTTACACGTAACAACTATGATGATCACTCTGCAGATAGAAAAGTAGAATTACAGTTAATGTTCAGCAACCTAAAAAATGGTTCATGGCAAGTAGCGGTTCCTTTTGCATATAACAACAGTGAATATTCTAACGGACATCCATCATTAACTGTTGATGGTAAAACATTGTACTTTTCTAGTAATATGCCCGGTGGTTTTGGTGGTGCTGATATATACAAAAGTACCAAAGATGCTTACGGTACTTGGAGTAAACCACAAAATTTAGGTAACTTAATAAATACAGAAGGTGACGAGTTGTTTCCTTTTGTGTTGGAAAAAAAGCAGGTGTTATTCTTTTCTTCAAATGGTCGTTTTGGCCTTGGCGGACTTGATGTATTTGTATGTGAGTTAGCAGGGAATGAATTTGGTAGAATATTTAATGCCGGTTACCCACTTAACTCGCAATACGATGATTTTGGTGTGGCCATTAATGGTTCTATGACTAAAGGTTATTTCTCATCAAACAGACTGGGTGGTTTGGGTGATGATGATTTGTATGCTTTTGATATTTTAAAAGGATTTGACATCAGAAAAAAAATAGAAGGGTTTGCTAAAGAAGCCAATGGAAAAGTAATTCCATCAACTGCAGTTGTGCTTTATGATGAACAAAATACCACGGTAGATAGTATTACTACACCTATTAATGGCGCATTTACTTTTTATGTAGATAACGAGAAAAATTACAAATTGATTGGGAGTAAGATAAACTTTAATAATGGGGAAGCTACTGTTAACACTTCAGGCAAATCAGAAGTATTTAAAACAGATGTTATACTTACAAAAAAGGCCATTCCTATTGTACAAAAAATAAAGATATATGCTGATTTGGCTGAGGTGCTGGAGCTTAAAACCATTTATTTTGATTTGGATAAATCAACCATTAGGGAAGATGCCCGCAGGGAGTTAGATAAAATTATCATCATCATGAATGAGTACCCTAATATGGTTGTGGCTTTAAAATCGTATACCGATTGTAGAGCAACCGTAGGATACAATCAACGTTTATCAGAACGCAGGGCATTAAGCACCACAAACTACATTAAGCGCAGGATAACCAATCCATGGCGTATTACAGGTGTAGGTTACGGTGAAACTAAAGTATCGTCAACTTGTGCATGCGAAAACAATGCGCTTACCAATTGTTCAGAAAATGAGTATCAGTTGCAGCGTAACACGGAGTTTGTAATTATAAAATACTAACGATAGGAGTATATAAAT
>JBFYQC010000208.1:0-4983 GCA_041302975.1 Bacteroidota bacterium | reverse complement strand
TGGCCCTTGGTGATTCCACCCGCAGAAGGCGGCCCCGCCAAATCGTTTAAAGCCCACCGCACGCTGAATCATTCAAGCATAATTTATTGATTCTACATTTTGCCAAATTGATGATTGATTGTTGAATCATGTTTGAAGGATTCTATATGGCCTATGATAAAATTATGAATGATTTTGGGTTGTCAAATAATCCCGGAGGGATTAAATGTTTATAGAAAATGAATAACAATAATGAAAAATCGACCCCCGAGGTTACGCGAGGTTTCACTCGGGGTCGCACAAAAACGAATTTGTCGCTTGGTTATATCAACATGCGACCTCTCTGAGGTCGGAATTCAAAATGTAAACATATTTTCTAAAAAAACATTAGACCCCGCTGGGGTCCGTTAACACAAAGTTGTATAAATGTTTAAAGCGTATATGTATTGGAGCAGAAAATCATGTTTTGAAAGTTAAACCCGGCTTAGGGGGTGAAGTGAGCTACCCCGAAGTGCGTTAGCTACAGCGTTGTTGGAGTAGCACGGAACACCCGGTGCAGTCTGTAGCACAGCGAAACGACTGCAAAGCCCCAAACCATTTGTAGCAGCAAGGGAGACCTGATGTTTTTATATCAAATTAATACCTAATCTACACAACAAAAATCCCCCAACAGCTTTCGCTATTGAGGGATTTTATATTTGTTAAAAAACGTACTATTCGTGCGTTTCTGTTTCTGCTTTTTCTTGGGTTTCTTCCACTGCTGTTATTTCAACAGGTGTTTCTTCTACCACCACATCAAAAGGACGCTTTCCCAAAATTTCTTCCAAATCGTGTTGGAATAATATTTCACGTTTCAATAAAATTTGCGAAAGCTCTTCTAACTTATCACGTTTTTCTATTAACAACGTTTTGGTTTTTTGGTAGCAAGCATCAATTTGTTTGCGCACTTCAATATCAATCATCTCAGCTGTTTTATCGCTGTATGGTTTAGTAAATCCGTACTCGTTATTTGGGTCGTGGAAACTTACGTTACCTACATTGCTATTCATACCATAAATGGTAACCATGGCATATGCCATACGTGTTATACGTTCCAAATCATTTTGTGCTCCTGTACTTACACGGCCAAAAACAATGTCTTCTGCTACACGTCCGCCCAAGGTCATACACATCATGTTTTCCATTTGTTCTGTGGTATATAAGTACTGATCTTTTGGTAAGTATTGTGCATAACCTAATGCTGCAACACCACGAGGAACGATACTTACTTTTACCAACGGATCAAGATCCTTTAAGAACCAACCAACAATGGCATGTCCACTTTCGTGGTAAGCAATAATTTCTTTTTCTTCAGGTGAAATGATTTTGTTTTTCTTTTCCAATCCACCAATTACACGATCAACTGCATCTTGGAAATCTTGCATGTCGATTTCGGTTTTATTTTTACGTGCAGCAATTAAAGCGGCTTCGTTACACACATTGGCAATTTCTGCTCCTGCAAATCCTGCTGTTTGGGTTGATAAACGATCTGCACTTACATCGGCATTTAATTTAAGAGGTTTTAAATGCACCCTAAATATTTCAGCACGACCTGCTAAATCCGGTTTATCAATAGAAATTTGTCTATCAAAACGACCCGGACGTAATAACGCTGCATCTAAAATATCAGGACGGTTGGTTGCTGCTAAAATGATAACGCCTGAATCGGTTGAGAAACCATCCATTTCAGTTAACAATTGGTTTAAGGTATTCTCGCGTTCATCGTTACCACCTTGTACCATATTACGGCCACGTGCACGACCAACAGCATCTATCTCATCAATAAAAATAATGCAAGGCGCTTTTTCTTTTGCTTGACGGAATAAATCGCGTACACGGCTTGCTCCAACACCCACAAACATCTCCACAAAATCAGAACCTGATAAAGAGAAAAACGGCACACCAGCTTCGCCTGCAACAGCTTTTGCCAATAAGGTTTTACCTGTACCCGGAGGGCCTACCAATAAAGCACCTTTAGGAATTTTACCTCCTAAGTTGGTGTACTTTTTCGGGTTTTTAAGGAAATCTACAATTTCCATAATTTCTACTTTGGCTTCATCTAAACCGGCAACATCTTTAAAGGTTACTTTTACCAAGTTTTCTTTATCAAACAATTGTGCTTTCGATTTTCCGATGTTAAACAATTGTCCTCCTCCGGCACCGCCACCGCCCATTCTGCGCATCAAAAACATCCACAATCCAAGCAATAACAACAGGGGTAAAATCCATCCTATGATATCGCCAAAATAGTTGTGTTGTGTGGTGTACTCAACTGGTATTTGTATGGCTTGACCGGGGTTGCGTTTAGTATATTCTACCTCGGCATCTTTTAAATCGGCACGGAATTGTGTTACATCACCAATTTCAAAAAAGTAGTGTGGACCCACATCTTCGCCAAAAAGGCTTCGGTCTTTCAGGTCTTTAAATTTTTCGCCATTTAAAGCGTCTTTTTTAAGTGTAACCTCAGCACGTTTTTCATTTACGATGGTGATTTTTTCTACACTATTGCCCATAATCATGTCGCTTTGCACACGGAACCAAGTGGTTTTAAGTGCAACATCATGCGGCATGAGTTGTATACCAATAAATATGGCAAAAATTATCCCATAAATCCAGTAAAAATTAAATTTAGGCATCTGGGGTACTTTAGGTTTACGTGGTCCTTGATTAGGTTCCTGCGGACGTTGGTTGTTTGGTTCGATATCAGCCATTTATATTCTTATGTTATTTTTTGTTATCTGTAATATTAAGCAAGATTACTTACATTTTGTTTTTTAACCAACATTAAGCGGTTTGTTTGGGCAATTGTTTATATACCCAGCTATTTTCTAGCGCAATACGAAAATTGTTACGTAGTTCGCTAATGTTGGCTACTACTTTATTGTAAAATATCGTTTTTGCTGATAATGTTCCGTTGCTTAATAATTCTGCCACTCTGGCTTTATTACCTACTTCAATTTTACCGTTTAAATCAAACTCAAGTTGCAAACGGTTAAATAAAGGTATGTTTAATTGTTGTTCCCATTTTTGCACCAAGTGTACCGATTTATCTATGCCACAGCCACTAATATCGTGGTGCGCAATGTCTACTGCAAACACCAAAAATATGTCATCCAAAATATTGAATGATGCCTTAAGTGGCATTTGGTGGGCAGTCCATTCTTCAGTAAATTGATCGGCATCGGCTTGAATCATTGCCTTTTCGTTGTGCGATAAGGGTTTTGATGCTGCGTATACCCAAACACGGGCATGATCGGGTAATTGGTTAAATTCAACTTTCATGTTTGGCGAAATTAACCAAAAATCAAGCCATTGCCATATTGGCGCTTTAAGTTTAAAGGTTTGCCTACGTAGGTTTTATTGTTTTGGGTTGATTTAAATAGTGTAATTGGTTGATGTACTTTGTTTTTAAAGCCCATATGCCGGAGGTTGTAGTTTATACTTGATTGTTTACTTATACCAAGGTTAAGGTAAAACTTATGATTTAATCGGTAAAAAAACTGACAGGGGTAGTGATTAGTTATTGGTAGATTCACTTCTATGCTGAAGCTTCGAAGTGCGAAGAGTTGTTGGATGACCGATTGCTCGCGGAAAGCGCTCATGAATTTTAAATGCAGAGTCGCTGAGTATGCTTCGCAATTTTTATTGGCTCACTGATTACTCGGAAGTATACAGAAGTTTGTTTTGCAAATTTGATAAGGATGATGATTGACATGTTTATGTTAAACCCTCCTTAAAGCCGAAGGCATTTCTTTGTGCTCGTTATGGCTACCTATGCTATGCCAAAGCCGTTGCGCTGTGCCCGTTGTGCTTTCGTTGTGGTTATATCCCCAAAGCCGAAGACGCTGCTAACAGACGCTTCGGTCTGTAACAATGGTCTGCCTGCTCTAAATTTTGTGAGCGACAGTGCTCAAATCCTCGTAAGACTGTTCAAAGCTCCTCTGCGTTAAAAATTTCAAGGTGAGTGTAATATTTATAATCAATTGATGAATTACTGCAACATGGTTTGCAAAGTTTAGTGGTGTATTTGTTATCATTGCAGTTCATGGAATTAAACGCAAGTTCAATTGTAATTATAGGAGCGGGTCCTGGTGGCTGCGCCACTTCTTTGTTTTTAGCCAAACACAAGATACCTCATACCATTATAGATAAGGCTGTTTTTCCGCGCGATAAAGTTTGTGGTGATGCATTAAGTGGTAAAACCGTTTATGTGCTCAATCAACTCGACCCAACTATTATTCCTGCTTTTGATCAACAAAAGAAACAGTTTATAGAGAGCTGGGGTGTAAAGTTTGTTGCACCAAATGGTAAGGCCATTGATATTCCTTTTAAACAAGACATGAGCAAGGAGAAATATCCTCCGGGCTTTATTAGTAAACGTATTGATTTTGACAACGAGTTGTTTAATCGTTTGGATAAAAATTATGCCACCGTGCTTGATGGGACTGAGGTTACAGAAATAACGCGTAATGGTGATTTGTTTGATGTAACCATAGTTAAAAATGATTCAACCCAAATATTAAAAAATATAAAATTGCTGGTTGGTGCTGAAGGAGATAGGAGTGTGGTGGCCAAAAAACTATCACCCAATAAAAAAGAAAACGACCACTATTGTGCAGGTATTCGTGCTTATTACGAAGGAGTTGAAGGCATGCATCCGCAAAATTTTATTGAACTACACTTTTTGCCCGAAATGTTGCCAGGTTACTTTTGGATTTTTCCGTTACCAAATGGTATGGCTAATATTGGGGCTGGTATGTTAAGTAGCGAAGTAAGCAAGCGCAAAGTAAACCTTAAAGCAGATATGCTCAAGGCCATAGAAAATAATCCTGCCATTAGTGCACGTTTTAAAAATGCAAAATTGCAGGGTAAAATTCAAGGTTGGGGATTACCACTAGGCAGCAAAAAACGTCCGGTTAGTGGGGCGGGTTTTTTATTGGTGGGTGATGCCGGTTCGTTAATAGA
>JBFYQC010000207.1:0-4882 GCA_041302975.1 Bacteroidota bacterium | reverse complement strand
ACAAAACAATCGTTAACCATTGATTTTGGGAATACCAAAACACAGGGTCATGTAAATCTGCTTATATATGACATATTGGGAAGATTGGTTTATGATGAGTTGTTGCAAGAGCAATCTTCAGATAAATATACGATTTCGGTGTCAGGGCTTTCAACGGGAAATTATGTACTAACTATCCAAACCGAAGAAGGTATCGAGCATGTTAAGTTTATAAAAGAATAATTGATTAATAAATATGATTAAACAGATGAAAAATACTCTAGCATTACTAACGCTTCTTTTGCTCGGATTGAACGTGGTGCAAGCACAACACAATACTAAAATACATGTTGCTATCAATGGAACAGATAGTGGATCGATTGGGAATCAGAATGCACCGTTTCGTAAAATTCAATCCGCCATTGGTTATGCTTTAAATGGTGACACCATCGTTGTTCATCCCGGTAGATACAAAGAAAACCTCCTAGTTGATGGAAAAAACATATACATCTATTCCGAATTTCAAAATGTGAAAGATTCAACTTTATTAAAGAATACTATTATTGATGGAGACTCATCTGCTAATGCATTTATACTTAAAAACTTCAATGGTGAAGTAAATGGCTTTACCATTGAACGTGGACTATCTAACTATGGTGCTGGTCTTTATGTATTTAGTGGCAATAATCCAATAATTAGGAATTGCATTATTCAAAAGAATGTTGGTACAGGTGATATTTGCGGCCACGGTGTTGTGTTAAAGGCAAATAATGGTTTACTAGAAAATTGTATTATTCGTAATAACTGGGGTCGTAAACATACGGTTATCGTAACTGGGCAATCGATTTTTAGAAACTCTAATGTATATAATAATACAGCCTGGGAGGAGTCGAATGTAGTAATCTCTTCACCATCATCTATATATAATGTATTAATACATCATAATGTTGGTGGAGGATTAAAAGTTTGGCCCGGTGGTGATACCGCTAAAATATTTAACTTAACGATTGCCTTTAATACGCAATTTGGTATTTGGGTTTGGGGTCTCAATACCACTAATAACACCACATCCAAAATAAGTAATAGTATCATCTATGGTAATACCACAAATAATATAATACTTACACAATCAGGTGCACCTGCGCAAACAAGACTTGAAATTGATAATTGTATTGTGCAAGGAGGAGCAGCTGGTATCGTGACCAACGCTTATAACCTCTTGCAATATGGCAATAATAACATTAATGCAAACCCGAATTTTATTTCAGATTGGGATTTACATTTAAATAAGACTTCCCCGGCTATTGGAAAGGGTAAAAATGTGGTTTCGTTCTCTAATTTCAGTCATACTATTTTCCCATTTGATTACGATGGCAACCCACGTCCCAATCCTGTTGGTTCAACCCCAGATATAGGTGCTTATGAAAATATACTTGGTACGCCTATCGATACTTCATGTAATTACATTTTTACAACCATGCCAACAAACGCTTCTAAGCCTAAAGGGGTAAGCCATATTTTTAATTCTTTCCATAACGGTAATTACAGTTACCAATGGCAGGCCGATGCAGCAGGATTAGGATGGCAAAATGTGAGTAACATGAATCAGTATTCAGGGGCAAATGGAAATAACCTTACCGTAAATAATATTTCTGTTTCAAATCATAACCAACGCTTCAGGGTAATAGCTTTTAAAACGGGCTGCGCAGATACCTCAAATGTGGCCAACTTACAAGTAACTGATACCTGTTTAACCTCGGTAACAGATACCTTAATTATTCAAACCACCGTTGGCTTGCCAACGCCAAACATAACTAATACCTTATTGATTTATCCTAACCCAGCAAAAGACCGCATTACCATTGATAATGGGAACTATACGGTTATGGCAGGTTACAGCATAAAAATTGAAAACAGTTTAGGTCAGCAAGTATTTAACAGCGCAATAACGCAAGCTCAATTTAATATTGATTTAAGCACCTGGACGGGTAAAGGAATTTACTATGTGCGTGTATTAGATACTCAAGGCAATGTGGTGATAATTAGAAAGATTTTATTGCAGTAATGTTAAAGCTATACACTCTATTCGTTATGCAAATCAAAGCTGCAATCGAGCATGTTAAGTTTATAAAAGAATAACCCCCAATTTTCAGTTACAAACAAAAAGCCACTTGATTCATTTCAGGTGGCTTTTGTTTTATTATTTTTAATGTAGGCGAAATGCTAAGCTATGATATGCCAGAGTTGCTCCATGTATGCAGGGTCCTTTATTTTTTCTTCGGCACCATCTGCAATTATTTTTTCTAACAAAACGTCATTCTTTTGGCCTTGGTCCCAAGCATATTTATAACCGCTTAAACTAAAGGTAGTCAATGAATATTGCGATTTAAATTTATCAGGATACAACTCGGTTAAATCGTGCTCAATGTGTTTCTTGTGAAGAAAATGTTTATCGCCAACTTTATCGGCCATTTCGTAATAGTTTTGTACAGCTAAATCGGCAATGGCATCAGCATTAGGTTTGCGTTCTTTTTGGTATTCATCAAAAATGGTGTTCCAGTCATCCCCATATTTTTCAATCATATTATCCAATACCACAATATCTTCAAAGCTACAATTCATACCTTGTCCGTAAAAAGGAACGATTGCATGCGCAGCATCACCCGCTAAAGCTAATTTATCTGATTTAACCCAAGGATAACACTTAACGGTAACCAAATTCCCAATAGGATTGCGCTTATAATCTTCTAGTAACGTAGGCATCATAGCCATAGCATCCGGAAATTCGGTACTAAAGAACTGATGAATTTCTTCATCGGTTTTTACGCTATCAAATATTTCATAAGGCATAAATAAGGTACACGTAAAATCACCAGCAGGATTTGGTAGTGCAATCATCATAAAACTACCTCTTGGCCAAATGTGAAGGGCGTTTTTCTCCATCATAAATTTGCCATTTGCACCTTCAGGAATTTCCAACTCTTTGTACCCAACGTGAAGGTAATTTTGCGAATAATTAAAACGATCACCTGTTTGCATTTTACCACGTGTGGCAGCAAATGCACCGTCAGTTCCTAAAATTCTGTCGCTAATAATTGTTTTGTGTGTACCGTCTTCTAGCTCAAAAGTGGCTGTCGCTTTATTTACATCTACATCAATACACTTACTGTTAAAATATATGGTAATGTTGGGAAATTCATCAGCTAACTCAATCAATTTTTGGTTTAACCTACCACGTGATACAGAGTTGATGGCTTGCCCATCTTTACCATAAGGATGATAACTTAATTCACCTGTTTTGCTATGCATCATACGTCCTGCCATTGGAATCGCATCAGCTAAAATTTCTTTATCTAAACCAATTTTTTCAAGCGCATGTAAACCACGGGTACTCAGCGCAAGGTTAATTGATTTGCCTTGGTAAATATTGGTTTTACGCATATCGGGTCTGCGCTCAAATAGGTTTACTTCAAATCCTCTTTTAGCCATATAAATAGCGGCTAAACTTCCGGCTAATCCTCCGCCTATGATGGTAATTTTTTGTGTCATCGTAATATTGTTTGTACGAATATATTTAATGCGATAAACTTAAAAAGTGAATGATATCAGATTGCTTACTTTTTAAAGTATGCTTTCAGTGCTTCTCCAATGCGATAAACATCTTCAAATGAATTATACATAGGCACCGGACTCATACGTATTACATCAGGTTCGCGCCAATCGGGCATAATGCCATTTTCTTCTAAATAGTCGAATAGTTTTTTACCATCATCTTTTACAATAATAGAAAGTTGGCATCCTCTATCAGCTATGGCTTTTGGTGTAATTACGGTTAAGTAATCTTTATAATCGTTTAGTATAAACTCTAAATAGCCTGTTAAAGTTTCACTTTTCGCTCTTAAATTTGCAATGCCTGCTTGGTCAAATAATGCTAACGAAGCTTTGTGTATGGCCATCGGAAAAATTTGCGCGTTGCTTAATTGCCAACCTGCGGCACCTTCCATAGGTTTAAACCCTTTTTTCATTTGAAAACGCTCTTTTTCATCATGTCCCCACCAACCTGCAAAACGGACCAGTTCTGGGTTGTTTCCATGACGTTCGTGCACAAATACACCACTTGTTCCACCTGGTCCAGAGTTTAAATATTTGTAAGCACACCAAACTGCAAAATCAACATCCCAATCGTGTAATTTTAGGTTGATGTTACCTGCTGCGTGTGCGCAATCAAAACCAACGTTTGCACCTACCGCATGTCCGGCTTTTGCAATGGCTTGCATATCGTAAGCTTGGCCAGTGTAGTAATTTACACCACCCATCATTACAATAGCTAAATCGTCTTTATGCTCATTTATTTTAGCAATGATATCTTCTGTGCGTAAAGTATATTCGCCTTCACGCGGTTTTAATTCAATGATGGCATCATCGGGGTTTAAACCATGAAAGCGTGCTTGCGATTCCATAGCATATTGATCGCTCGGAAAAGCATTACCTTCCATCATTATTTTATAACGATTTTTGGTAGGGCGATAAAAGCTTACCATCATTAAATGCAAGTTGGCCGTAAGGTTATTCATAATCACAACCTCGCTTGGTTTAGCACCAACTACTTTTGCAGCTTTCTCTGTTAAAAAATGATGGTAATACATCCATGGGTTTTTACCAGCAAAATGTCCTTCAACACCTAAATCAGCCCAATCGTTTAGTTCTTGCTCAATAGCAGCACGAGCATTTTTAGGTTGAAGTCCTAAAGAGTTACCGCATAAATAAATCATGGGTTTACCATCTTTTTTGGGCATATAAAACTCATTTCGAAAATGAGCCAGTTTATCTTCTTTATCTAATTGTTGGGCAAATGCCAGTGTGTTTTGAAACTCCATTAAGATGATTTTATTGAACAATTTTA